>JBLHWU010000006.1:0-49559 GCA_047629355.1 Saprospiraceae bacterium
CCACCACCACCACCGCCACCACCGGTGATTCAAGAGGTGCCGGAAGAAGACATTGAAGAAGAGCCTATCGAATTCAAAGATACTTCTATTGAAGAAGATACCGAGATTGTCGATGCGCCAGTTGCGGATGATACACCACCGCCGCCACCGCCGCCACCGCCACCACCGAAGCCAAAAGCTCAGGAGATTTTTAAGGTAGTGGAAGATATGCCTGCATTTCCAGGTTGCGAAGGGGAAAATGATAAAGCTGCACGTAAAAAATGTGCGGACGGAAAGATGCTTCAATTCATCTACAAGAACATCAAATACCCAGCAATTGCTCGGGAAAATGGTGTTGATGGAATGGTTGTCGTTCGTTTCGTTGTCGAAAAAGATGGCTCTATTACTAACGAAGAAATCGTACGGGACATTGGTGCTCAATGCGGACAGGAAGCTTTGCGTATCGTGAAAATGATGCCAAAATGGAATCCAGGTAAACAACGCGGTCGTCCAGTACGGGTACAGTTTAACTTACCTGTGAAGTTCAAGTTGGAGTAATACTATTATGATAGTGTCTCTACTGTCTTCATAAAAACGGGCGGCTTTTGCAAAAAAGTCGCCCGTTTTTTTATTTAATTAAAAATGGAGAATTAAAATAACAGGATATGCCCATAAACTCCTGTTTCACTCTTAAAAAAAGGCTTTTCTGGAAGAAAAAATTCACAAATTTGGATTCTAAATAATTTAATTTAGCCTAAAATACATTTAATTTTTGTTTCCAATAAAGTTTGGAGCGTCGAGAACGCTCCAAACTTAGAAAAATTTCAGTGGTCGGAGCGTTCTCGACGCTCCAACCATTATTGGAAAATAGCTAAACCCAAGTTATCTTTCTAAAAAAGTAATGTGGGTTGCCTTTAGCAGCGCAAGTAAGCCTTTGAGGATAAAACGATTTTACAAAAAATCATTTCCATCCCCAAACTCCCCCTGAAACCCCATTCTTAATTCTTCACGTTTAATTCTAAATTAAAAACTTATGGATTTCGGTAATTTTGAAGTGCTCGGGACAACCGTCCTGGCAGCTTATGGCATTTTTATGCTCGGTATCATCGGCATTATTGTCTGGATGAAAAACGTTTTTCGGGCGCGCTCGAATAGCGATTTGAAAACTCAATTTGAAGCGGAGAATAGACCGCGAGATATGGCGAGTCGGAACAAATATCCAAGCGTGGATGCGTTTCGGTTTGGGCGGTCTTTCTTTAATTTCGGACTTTTGATTGTGGTTAGCATGGCAATTTTTGCTTTTAGTTGGACGCAGTATGATAAGAAAGTAACATTTACTGTATGTGGTCCTACGTTGCCACCTAAAATTCCTGTGCATAGTCCAATCACAACTACGCCACCTCCTAAGCCACCACCACCGCCTGCAAAACTGGAGATTTTGCCTGATGAAGAAGTGATTGATACCGTCGAATTTATTGACACAAGCATCGAAATTGACGAGCCAGTCGCACCTGCCCCCATCGCTAAAAAAACTGTTATTAAAACACCGCCACCGCCGCCAATTAAGGAAGAAACAGTTCCAGATATTTTTAAAGTCGTAGAGGAAATGCCTACTTTCAAAGGATGCGAAGGAGTTCGCGACAAAAAAGAACGCAAAGCTTGTGCCGAGCAAGAGATGTTGCAATTCGTTTATAAAAATATCAATTATCCAGCGATTGCGAGGGAAAATGGCATACAAGGCATGGTCGTGATTCGATTTGTAATCAATGAAGATGGGTATATTTCAAGTGCAGATATTGTGCGAGATATTGGTGGACAATGTGGCGATGAAGCCCTTCGAGTTGTTCAGAAAATGCCCAATTGGAATCCAGGTAAGCAACGCGGTCGCGAAGTGAAAGTGCAGTTTAACTTGCCTGTAAAATTCAGTTTGGAATAAAATAGGTATTGGATATTGGGTATTGAGTTTTAGGTACTGGGTCTGACGTGTTCCGCCCAGTACCCAGCACCTAAAACCCAATACCCATTTTAATACCCAAGCCCTACTTCTATTTTCTTCACTTGAATTTCGACGATTGGAATTTGAATTTCTACCCGCGTCCCGAGTGCTTCGCCTGTTTTTTCATCAATCAAATCAATTGTTTTCACAAAAACGCCCTTCTCCCCTCTCGACTTATTTAATAATTCCAACCGGTCTTCCGTAATGCGTGTACCCAACGAACGGTGATTTTGAAATTGTGGATCTTGCTCTTTCATCAAACGAGTCGCTTCGCGCCCGATGCCGTTGTCTTCAACGACACAAATGACTTGTTCTTCATCTTCTGAAAACTCAAAAGACACCGTTACCAAACCATTTTTCCGATTTCGCAAACCGTGTTCAATGGCATTTTCAACATACGGCTGCACAATCATCGTTGGGACACCCAAAATATCTTCCTCAATTTCATCATCCACTTCAATTTTATACGTCAACCGGTCTTCAAAACGCAGCTTTGCATTGATAGTTAAATAATCTTTTAGAAATAGGATTTCCTTTTCTAAAGAAATGATTTCCATATCAGAATATTCTAAACTTTGCCGCATGAGCTGGGCAAATTTAGCTAAATACTTCGCTGCTGTTCCCACTTCATTGGAAGTCATAAAGTTTTGAATCGAATTCAATGCATTGTACATGAAATGTGGGTTCATTTGCGCCCGTAATGCCTTCAATTGCAGCTTCGTGGCTTGCAAACGTAGCAATTCTGCTTCTGCTTCTTTCTTCTCTGCCTCATATTTTACTTCCAACTCATTAATTTTTCGCGAGTTAATTTGCCCCATATATTGCTCTGCTGCCTTGTCATGTAATACCTGATAATCGTAGGCCTCCTTATAATTGCCATCATTCGCATAATAACTGGCAATTTCCTTCAAAATCGCAGACAATTGGCGGTATCCAGTTACTTTCTTAGCATAATCCAATGCTGCAAAATAATGCTTCAGAGCTTTTTTCTTACGCCCTAAAGCTTCTTGCACATACGCCCGCCAAAGTTCGATATTCGCAAAATTGAAATAATCGTCTTCTTTTTTATCCTTATATAATTGTTCAGCGCGACTATATAGTTCGAGTGCTTGTTCATATTTTTGATTCCTAAAATAGCAATAACCCAAATTTGCCAATGCACTCGCTCGTGTATGTTGACTATTATCATCGGTACTACGGATGGTTTTTTTAAAATAAAGTTCCGCATTTTCTTCCTGATTAATTGCCAAAAAACTATTGCCGACGTTCAAATAATGCCAAGATAAGCGGGTTCGCAAATTCATACTTTCACACATCTCAACTGCTTTCAAATACGACCGAACGCCCTTCTGCGCTTCATCATTTTTTTCATAAACGGTCCCTAAACCACTGTGTATCAAAGAAAAGAAATAATAATCTTTTAGCTTCAAACCTTCTTGTAAAAC
Source organism: Saprospiraceae bacterium (assembly GCA_047629355.1). GTDB lineage: Bacteria > Bacteroidota > Bacteroidia > Chitinophagales > Saprospiraceae > CAYUNA01. Next base: position 3,421 of record JBLHWU010000006.1, read on the forward strand.
ACTCGCCCCTTTTTCTGCTTCCAAGAAGAGTTCGATAGCTTTAGAATAATTCGCCGTCTGCAAATTCAAAAAACCTTCCCGACAAATCAACCGAACTTCCAATTTTTTATCTGGGAAAACATCCAATAACTTCTCTGCTTTTTCTAAATATTGCGCCGCTAAACCCTCTTGGTCAAGATTCATACACGTACCTGCAAAATCAATATAAATTTCAGCTTGTTGGTTAGCATCTCCACGCTCTTCGATGATTTGAAGCGCATCTTTAAAGTTAAATTCTGCCAGTTTAAAATTGTATAACTGATTTTCAATCAAAGCCGTATTCCAGTGATAATTGAGTTTAAAATCGGGCATATCTACCCTCTCGAGTAATTCCTGAATTTCTGAAAGATAAGCTTGTGCCTTTTTATTGTTGATAAATGTAAAATGGCTGGCAAGTAAATCCAACAAATACAACCGTTGCGCATCGTCTGTTTGGCGAGCTAATTTGGTTTCAATGTATTGAATTTGTGATTTAGAAGGAAGTGGATTGGTCATAGAATTATCATTACGTGGCATGTCACAAAGGTAGGGAATTTTCAGTCAAAATATGGTTGTTTTAAAAATCACCCCATATAGTAAAAGGGATTCTATGACCTGTGCCATTATACTTGTTCTTTTTCCTTTAAAAATTATTTAATAGCAGCTGTTATTAAATAATTTTTAAAGGAAAATATCGGAAAAATCTAAATTTCCACTTGCTAATTCTACATTAAGACTCTTATTTCCTTCTTTATAAATGGGGGGAGTTTGAGAGGCAAAATCGGGACTAACGCCCAATTTTGCCTCTCAAGAACACCCAGCCCGCCACCGAAGGCGGTGGAGAGGAGCTTGAGGGAGAAAAATGGTTTTAAAACCATTTTTCTCCCTCAAGCTCCCTTTTTTTTGCACCAGATTTAAAAGTCTTAAAGTAGAACTAAGGAACGTAAAATAGCTTTCCATAATTAATTGATAACCAGTTTTTATAAAAAAAATTTGGGTAGTGCTACAAATGTGCACCACCATTTATTGAAAAAGTGATTTATTACCGTGTAAACGAAGGTTCTTTTAAGTTTGAGCAGCGAGAAAATCGTAAGATTTTCGAGCTTCCAAAAACACAGTGCGCTTTGCCTGCGGCAACGCGGAAGGGGTATTAAAGGACAAAAACGATTTTTGCAAAATCGTTTTTATCCCTTAAAAATCCCTTTGATAAACAAAAGCACCTAAACTGTAAAAGTGCACATTTGTGGCACTACCAAAAATTGAATGAATAGCTTCGGGTACTTATTTATATCTGGGTAACAAGTCTATTTTAAAATTCATCAATAAAAAAGGCAGTACTCATTTAATTGAGTACTGCCTTTTCACCATACTTATGGTAAGCTGTAACCGTCGTACCTACTGTCGCAAAATGCCACCGCAAGAACTAAACCAACGCTTCTTTCTTGGTTTTGTTTCTTTGACCTCTCCACCGAAAATATCACTCATTTCCTGCTTCTTGATTTGATTCAAATCGTATAAATCGTCTAAATTTTTTTTCTTTCCCATAGTACTAAGATTTTTGATGAATGACATAGTGTTTCTCGATTTAAGTGTAGTTAAGGGAATGTGTAGCCTATTATCAGAGTCAAAGATAGGTGATTTAGAGGTAGTATGAAAAAAAAATCACCTTTTTTTACTCCAACGGTGTCACATTTTTTTATTTATTATAAATAATTTTACATATAAATAAAAGAATCAAAGCATCAACTATTTGGTTTTCAAGCAATAAACTAGAGTATTTTAGTATATATTACTTATTTTTCGATACTAAAATAATAACAATTTGTCACTCTACTTAGAAACACTTTTTATCTGACATTAAAAAAAGGGGGAATTTGATGTCACAGAATTGGAAGTTTATGTTTAAAGTTGCAATAGTTTTTCTAAAATAAAAAAGTGGCATCAACTCTACGCGAATGCCACTTTTTCAGAACAAGAAATTTCTTTTACAACTCCTTCTGCAACCTTCGTAATTGTTCCATAAACGCAGGTCTTCGTCGCCGAGACACCTCAATTTTCTTTCCATCATCCATCACCAAATAACCGCCATCACCTTTGACAAACTTGCGCATAAAATTCAAATTAATCACATGCCGCTTGTGGACTCGATAAAAATTAACGGTATTCAACATATCTTCATACGATTTTATCGTCTTAGAAGCCGTAATTCTATCCCCGCTGTTTAGGTAAATATGTGTATAGTTATCCTCCGCTTCAAACCTTACAATATCCTTGATACTCACAAAGTAAATACCATCCAAAGCCGAAATACTCATCTTTTCAAACGCATTGGGATTTTGCATTTGATGGTTCATGAGTTCAAGGCGTTGTTCCATCTGGTCCGCTCCTTTTTTTGGACGAATTCGCGATACCGCTTGCGTCAAGGTCTCTGGATCAATCGGCTTCATAATATAACCCACCGACGAATATTCACAGGCCTTGATAGCGTGCTCATTATAAGCGGTCACGAAGATAATTTCAAAGTCAATCGGGCGCAATTCTTCCAGCATCCGAAAAACCAAACCGTCCGTCAGATTAATGTCTAAAAACGCAACATCCGGTTTCATTTTTGGGTCTTCGAATAAATCCAAAGCCTCCTTAATACTCAAAGCATCCCCGACAATCTTCACCTGTGGACAGTGCGTTTTGAGCATATTTTTAAGGTTGTTCATACTTCTTATTTCGTCCTCGACGATTATCGCGTTTATCACAGTATTCGCATTTAGTGTTAACTTTTCAACTGCACCAGTCAGGGTACGAACTCGGCGGGTTGCAGGCATTGCTGAAGTCATATATATGTGTATATTTTGGAGAACATTGATTCGTCTTTGGCAAGTTGGTCATTGGTCTTTAGCTTGAGTAGACTAAAGATTAAAGACTCTTTTGCTAAAGATTTTATAGCAATTTCTTTGATGAAGAATTGATTAAATACTCTGTAAAATTAATGGTAAGAATTGATAATATGAAAAAGTTGACTAATGTATTTTTAAAATATAGAAATTTTCTTTAAATTCTATATTATTAATTCTAAAATTAATTGAAAATCAACTTTTTATATAATTTTATTTCAAGATATTGTTTATATAAATTTTGATAAAAAATGAATACTACCGCTTCTTCCCCGCTATCTTCAACGCTTCTTGAAAATCTACCGTCGGAAATACCTCTAAATACCCACCAACCGTCGCATTCAAAATCTGTCGCCCATCCTTGATATAATGATAGTTCGCCAGATGATAAGAAACTTCCGAACCATATACATCTGCCAACTGCCATTTTTGCCCTTTGAAATAATCTGGATGAAAATGGTTTTCGTCATCGCCCTCATACACTTGCGTCTCGTGCGAAGCCCCTTTTTGCTTAAAGTAATGGTCACAACCAATCAGAAACACCCGCTTAAACCCCATAAAATACGCAATCTGCATCGCTACAAACGTCACCGTGTTGCCCATACAAATCGGCTGAGTAATATCTTCATAAAAACTCCAAGTATTCAGGGTGTGTAACCGATGAATGTGTTCTTTTTCTGACACAGTACCTTCGGCTCCTTTCATGGCTAAAAATACAGGACAATACATCTTTTCAAATTCCTTTGCTGCTTGCTCTATCACTAAGGAATTGGTTGAAACGAGATAACTCAAATTCAAATCAAACTTCTCAAAAATCATAAAGATTTTATTCAATCCAAAGGTGTGATAATCTGCCAACGGCGACAAATCCATGTTTTTTAAAGACGGACCATTACAAATGATAAAGCAATCTTCGCCCTCATGCTTATTTTTAAATTGCTTTAATCTCGACGCATATTTCCGCCGCCATTTGATGTAATTTTTAGCCTCTTTTATCTTGTCCCCCAATCCTTCTTTTCCCAAAAGATTGATGCCAAATAACGCGCCTGCTGGTCTTGCCATGATTTAATTGTTTCGATTCTTTGATTAGCTAGATTAATTCGATTTGTACTTCGCATCTTTAGCTCTCAAATTTAAGCCTATAATTTACAGGAGTTATCGTCTCACGTATTGGAAATACGACGCTAATATACACATGAAATAGATTCTTAGAAACGCGAAATAGATAAATATAGTTTCTTGAGAGTGAGATTTTGTTCTCATTTTTTGCTTTGAAAGTGCTACTTATGTTGAGATAATGAGCATTTTTAAAGTAAAAAATATGGACTAAATATCCTCTCAAAAATGTAAGATTATTTATTTCGCGTTCCTTCGCTAAGAAAAAAAGCTAATTACAACGTAAAGTTATAATTAGCTTTTTTTAAGTATACCTAAAGCGGTAATCGAACTTCTACTCATTTTACATCCGCACATTCCGCCATACACAGCTATATTCTTCCACTAAAATATTGTCATAATAATCCGCGCGTTCAAAAAGATGCTTGAATAATTTCGTACCCGTATTTGCATTTAAATAACGGTCATAAATCAATAAAGAAAGTACGACATCGTTACCTTTTACACTAAAATTCAGTCCTTCAATTTGATAATTTTGTTCCAATAAATATTGATAAATCTTACTTAAAACGGCCTTGCTATCCTCCCCATTTTCTTTAGGTAAATGACACAAATAGGCATCGCCAGTAATCAATCCTTTCCTTTCATAATAAGCAATGTCTATCGTCGCGCTTCCTTGTTCGACCGCCCAACTGTTAGGTCCACGGCGCGATAATTCCACATCATGCCCTGTTGTTTTAATAATATCTTCAATCGTTTTTGGAATACCAAATGCTTCAAACGGTTCGACGGAAGATGGTAAAACTACGCCCTGTTTACAATTTGGACAACGCCCTTTTACCCTATTTTTTTCATGAACCAAATACCCACATTCGTAACACTGACTACTTATCAATCGCCCTGCTTTTTCAAATTCTGCTAATGATTTTTCTAAGATAGCTGCGGGCAAAGAAAAACCAAAATTCTCGCCATCCCGAATCATAAAGGTATTAATCGCAATCACTTTTCCAGCGGTATCCAAAAGTGGTCCACCGCTATTTCCTGGTGATAACAAGGCATCATGTTGCCAACAGAATATATTTTCTTGTTCGTATTCCAGATTGGCAATTGTGCCAGTTTCACACGCAAAATCATTACCAAAGGAATGCCCCATCGCCAATACTTTCGCTCCGATTTCAATAGGCTGTACATTCAATTCTATGGACCACAAATCACTGCCTTTCGGCCCTTCCAAGAACGCTAAATTCAATTTTGCATCCCAAAAAAGTACCCGCACCAGCTGTTTTTCAAAACCCGAACCAACGACCACCACGCTATCCGCATCCCTTACGATGTGTTCATTCGTAACGATGAGGTCGTACTTTTTCAAGTAAAAACCCGTTCCAAAACTGTAAGGCGTCGCAATTTGAATAATTGCCGCTTTCTGTTGGTCAATAATCGCTATCATTTAATTGGTCGTACTTTTTAAGGGCGAAAATTACGAAAAAAAATGAGGATTGAATCTTAAGGGTAGGTTTTAATCCTGAAGAAGAACGGAAGGGAGTAGGGTTTGATTGAATATCGTGGGAATTGCGGAAGAAGGGAATTGTTGAGATTTTTTTTTAACATTGGTGTCTACTTGCTGACCTCCCTTGTCAGACAAAACTTTGAAGATTGGAAAGTATTAATTTCAAGTAACATCTGATAGCCGTTTGGCATACCGTTTTTGAGGCAAAAAAATCTAAATCATAGACAGTCATTTAACAGCAGTTTTTGCCCTCTTGTATAGGAGGGCAAGCAATTGTTCCATAACTACAATATACACAACAATCACCTTTTTTGGGCTTTAGAACTTCTTTACAACTTTCACATTCATAAAAAAATTGACACGCGTTCGTTGGCATGGTTTCTTCTTTTGAAAAATTACATTTAGAGCAAGTAATGGTAGATTGAATATTGATAACACTCATATTTTTTTTATAGAATTGATATGTTCCCCCAACTCAAAAATCCTACACCCAATAGGGTAAATAAGCTACTAAATTTTTCTAGCCCTTCGGAAAACACCATAAAACTACTTGCTCCTCCCAATCCAATAATTAGGAAAGGTAGCCAACAACAACTTGTAACGAACAAAAAAGCAATAAATCCTCCTATAAGAGATTGTGAAGTATTTATTTTCATTTTGCAATTTTGGAACAAAGGTATCTTATATGCATTACAAAACCTAAACAGGTCTTAGTGACTTACATCCATTACAAGGATTAAACGCCCGTTCAACCTTTGTCATTTGATTCCATTACAAATCATAAATAGGAATCTATAGTTTGCCCCCTCATTTGTTATTTATCTGTATATCAAGACCATAATCCCCGTTTTATTTTTGTCACATACATAGAAAACGAAGATTTAAATAACCGTTGAACCTTAATCATCTATTCACCCTATAAAACACTAAACAAGCCGTTCTACCAACACCCTATTTCACACCCATCTCAAAATAAAAAATCCTTTTCTTTCTTCACACTGTTCAACTCTTCCAGAGTTGCGACGCCTTTCCTTATTCCTCGGATTTCATCCGAGACTATTCACATTCAACTACTTCGTAGTTATGGATTGCGCAATCGGGCGTTAAGAATTCTAATATTTTTCATTAGCACCAACTTTATTTTGAAATTCCACCCAAATTTTATACTTTAGTCCCACTTTTCAAACCACTATTACAAAACTGTTCCAAATATTGCCCACACAATTTTTGGAAAAGCAAAACATCATAAAAACTTATCAGTATGGCAAAGTCTAATCGAAAAAGAAAAGCAGCAATCCGAGAGCAAAAAGAAGCAAAGAAATTCTGGCAAATCGTCGGAATCTCCGTAGCGGTAATTTTGGTCTTGCTATTTATAGGATTTATGAATGCTTAGAAACGACGCAAAAAGTAGGCGTTACTTTCGAAAATAACGCCTACTTTACACGCTTACAATGTCCGAACTTTCGTCGTCGCAAATAGCCGTTTGACGCTCCATTTCCCACTTCCATTCACCCACACGACAAGCAAACCACCAATAATTGCGAGGTTTTTCATAAACATAATTGCCTGCATTCTGCGATAAATTTCTTCTCCTTCCAAGCAAGTTGCCATTGCGGTACAATCCAATGGGACTGTCCAAAATGCATGTGCAATGAAGGTTGTCGGTATCAAATACATCAATAACAAGGTCACTCCTAACGCTACCCGATAGCCAATCAACAACAAAACTGCCCCTAAAACTAACACAAATGTTCCACCGCGCAGCAACATATCGGCATTCCAAGTCAGTCTATGCGCTGCCATCGCCGTCTTAGTCGCATCTGCGAAAAAAATGGCATCGTAGGCTTCGTAAAAAAAGATGGTCGCTAATAAAATTCGGGCTAATAAATCAACAAAATTTTTCATATTTTTTCAAAGGAATCAGATGTGAGAAGTCAGGGTCAAAACTGTCAGCAACTGTGGTTTAAGTTCTTAAAATAGGCTAAAATGTTCTCGGAGTTGTGTATTTTTAGGTAAACTTTAATCAAGGGAATTTGGGGGACAAAAATGGTTTTTGCAAAACCATTTTTGTCCCCCAAAACCCTACCCGCGCTGCAGCAGGCAGTGCGCACTGTGTTTTTTGAAGCTCGAAAATCTTACGATTTTCTCACTTCTTAAAATTCAAGGAATACTTTATTCCACAGGATTTGTCAAAGAGCCTAGAAATTAAGACTAAAAAATTGACACCAACGTCCAGTAATTCTTAATTCTTCATTAAAGAAGAGACCGCTTTCGCTACATTCTGTCCATCCATCGCTGCGGAAATAATCCCCCCTGCATATCCTGCACCTTCTCCGGCAGGAAACAATCCTTCCGCATCTTCGTGCATATACGTCTCGCGATTGCGTGGAATCCGAATTGGCGAACTTGTGCGGCTTTCCGTCGCTATCACATTCGCTTCTTCGGTAAAATATCCCTTCATTTTTTTGCCAAACTGCTGAATCCCGCGTTGCAACGATTCTGCCACAAATTTGGGCAACAACTCATGCACCGGCGCAGCATACAATCCCGGAATGTAAGACGTCCCAGGCAAATCGCTCGACACTTTTCCTTGCACAAAATCAGTCAATCGTTGGGCAGGTGCTTTTTGGCTACCGTCGCCGTGTCGAAAAACATTTTGCTCGACAGATTTTTGAAATTCCAAACCTGCAAAAACGCCGTGCTCTTCATATTTTTTCATATCCGCCAAACCCACTTCTACGACCGTTCCCGAATTGGCATACGGCGAATCTCGGCGCGACATGGACATGCCATTAATCACCAGTTCTCCTGGCGCAGTCGAGGCAGGAACAACCAATCCTCCCGGACACATACAAAACGAAAATACGCCACGCGCGCCTACCTGACAAGTCAGTTTATAGCTCGCTGCAGGCAAATTTTCTTCTCGTTCTTCTTGTCGATATTGGATTTTATCTACCAAAGGTTGCGGATGTTCGATGCGGACACCGAGTGCGAAAGGCTTATTTTCAATCGTAATTCCTTTCTGATGCAAGAGTTGAAAAATATCGCGGGCAGAGTGCCCTGTTGCTAAAATAGTCGCTTCTGCAAAATGTTCTTTTTCGTTGTTGACAACGACACCGAGCATTTTTTTATCTTTATAAATGAAGTCGGTAACGCTGGAACTGAAATGGATTTCACCGCCATAATGTAAAATTGTTTCGCGAATATTTGCAACTACATTCGGCAATTTATTAGAACCAATATGTGGATGCGCATCGACTAAAATATCTGGATTCGCTCCATGTTCAACCAACAGTTGCAGCGCTTTTGAAATTTTCCCGCGCTTGAGCGACCGTGTGTACAATTTGCCATCAGAATACGTTCCTGCTCCACCCTCCCCAAAGCAATAGTTAGAATTTGGATTCACTTCTCCAAACTGCTGAATCGCCTTTAAATCACGCCGCCGTGCCCGTACATCTTTGCCTCGGTCAAAAACTATTGGCTTCAACCCCAATTCAATCAACTCCAACGCAGCAAAATATCCGGTAGGTCCTGCGCCAATGATAATTACTGTCTCTTTATCACTGACATTTTGAAAAGCAGATAAAATGGCTGGTTCTGGCGTATATTTTTCATCCAAAAAAACTTCCGTCCGCAAAAGATAAAACGGCTGACTTCCCCGTGCATCAATCGACCGCCGCAAGACTTGAATATCTGAAATGTTTTGTTCCTTCCAGCCACTCTTTCGAGCAACTTTCTTTTTCAAAATAGCTTCGTCATCCAATTGACTCGGCAATAATTTTACCTCTACAATTTTTTTCAAAGTATCTTTTTTTAAGAGGTCAGACGTCAGACCATTTCATTATCAAAAGTCAGATTAAACAAATCGTCAATCTGACTTCTGACAGCAAAGCAGCCTCACTTCTGTCTTCTCTTTTTATTTCAATGCTTTTTTCAAATCCTTAATCAAATCATTCGCATCTTCCACGCCTACACTCAACCGAATTAAGGAATCCGTCAAACCCACTTTCAATCGTTCTTTTTTCGGAATCGACGCGTGCGTCATGGTTGCGGGGTGTCCAATTAAGGATTCGACGCCGCCCAAAGATTCCGCTAAAGTAAACAAATGTGTATTACTCAAAACTTTAACGGCATCCTTCGCTTTGCCGCCTTTCAAGTCAAAAGACACCATACCACCAAAGTTGCGCATCTGTTTTTTAGCAATTTTATGATTTGGATGGTCTTTGAAAGCAGGATAATAAACTTTATCCACTTTCGGATGGTCTCGCAAGTATTTCGCGATTTTATAGGCATTTTCACAAGCTCGTTCTACCCGCAAGTGCAACGTTTTGATACCTCGCAAAATCAAGAAACAATCCATCGGACCAGGAATTGCGCCCGAATGATTTTGAATGGTGTGCAAAACTTTCCCCAAAGCTTTCGTTTTCGTAATCACAACGCCCATCACAGAATCAGAGTGCCCGCCCAAGTATTTAGTCGCAGAATGACAGACCATATCCGCCCCCAAATCAATTGGTGATTGCAAATAAGGCGTTGCAAACGTATTATCAACACAAGACAAGATATTATGCTTGCGAGCGATTTTACACGCTTTTTTGATGTCAATGATATTCAACATTGGATTGGTTGGCGTTTCAATCCACAATAATTTTGTTTTTTTGGTCAAATGTTTTTCAATATCGCCCGCATTTCCCATCGGAATGAATTTGCTTTTGATACCAAATCTTTTAAAAATGGTCGTAATCAATCGGTAAGAACCGCCGTATATATCATCCGAAGCAACAACTTCATCACCTGGTTTCAACAATTTCAAAATGCCATCTAAAGCCGCCAAACCACTACCAAAACAAACAGCGTCTGAACCGTTTTCAAGTGCTGCCAAGTTATTTTCTAAGGCTGTCCGAGTTGGATTCTTCGAACGCCCATACTCGTAGCCTTTATGCACACCAGGTGAAGATTGGGCATACGTAGAAGTTTGATAAATCGGGGTCATCACTGCGCCCGTTGCCGGGTCTGGTTCGATACCCGCATGGATTACTTTAGTTGCAAATTTCATAATTCGGTATTGTTCCTTTTACCCGAATTGCATTCGGGGTTACTACTGTTCAATCCTTACAGGATTATTTAGGAAAAACATAGTTCAAACAAGAACCTTTCCACTAAGTTTACTTCAAAAATAATTCCGGAGGAATTGAACAGCAATAGCCCCGAGCACAATTCGGAAGGGCAAAAGTATTATTTTTATTGGTTTCAAAAAATAGAAACGAATCTTTTGAAAGGAAAAGGGCAAACCGAGTAAAAACTCAGATTGCCCCTTTCAACGAAATCTGACAGCACAAAGGCTATCAAATCAAATTACTTTGTGGTTTCAATTAGTTTACTGAACCAGTCAACTCTTTACCAGCTTTGAATTTCACATTATTTTTAGCTGAAATAGTAATTGCTGCACCAGTTGCCGGATTACGTCCTTGACGCTCAGCACGGTGAGCAACAGAGAAAGTTCCGAACCCAACGATAGATACTTTGTCACCGTCTTTCAAACAGTCACCAATAGAATCTAAAACTGTTTTTACTGCATCTGTAGCTTGTGCTTTTGTTAAACCTGCACCTTCTTGTACTTTGTTAATTAAATCTCCTTTATTCATCAGAATAGTTTTTAAAAGTATGATAAAAATTTTCGCAAATTTATGAGGTATTTTTTCTATTTTCCAAATTTTTGGTCGAAAATAATTTTCCACAAGCTCAATAAGGACGGGGTTTTGAGAATATTTCAACCATTTTTGCTTAGAAAAGTCAATGGCGCAATTACCTGAAATTTGTTGATTAAAGTTGAATCAGAAATTTGTATAAAGTGTTTGCTATCAAACAATTGGATTCAAAAATAATCTCCCTTTAGAAAAATAATTTTCTGTTAAAAATCGTTCTAAAACGCCACACTCTTTTACATTTTTTACCTTTGCAAAAAAAATAAAAAAATTTATGTTGAAGTCTCCAAAATATATAGTTTTTGCCCTCGGATTGCTCTTTTTAGGGTTTTCTAGCGCTTCTTGCAGCAAAAAATCTGGCTGCCCGATGAACGAAAATGCACACGTTCAGCCAAACAAAAAAGGCAATTATAAAAAGTCAAAATCCAAATCTGGGCTATTTCCAAAGGATATGCGCAAGCATTAAAACGGCACATGGTTGACTGCATACGGCTCACGATGCGCAATATTTTTATAAAAATACTGCCATAAAATATCCTTTTTTTTTTAAAAAATAGGATAGATTTTTCCCATTTTGAAAACTTCAAAAGACCGTTTTTCAATTCAATTCGTGTATGATTTTTCAATATTTCATTCAGAAAATTAGCTAGTTCATCGTTTTGAACTGTGGCAAAGATAACGCTTTTCTCAAAATAAAAAATAAAATGTTTATTTAAAATAATTTTAAAACTTTTAATGCATGACCCAGACATTTCATTACCATGTAACAAAAGTTTTATGTCAAAAAAAAAGCCATAACATAGCAAAAATTTCGCGTTTCAAAAGAAATAATACGCACTACCTGCGGCAGCGCAGGATAGTTCTTAAAAAATAAAACCAATTTTTTCGAAACCAATTTTTTCCCTCAAACGCCCTCTCTCGAAGATTCAAATAAATTTTCATTTCACGATATTCATTTCACACTAAAATAAAATTTTTGGTAACTTTGAGCCAATGAAAAAAAAATCACCAGTTCTCCGCTCTGACCTCTGGAGCTACATCTTTTGGCGCATCCTATACTTTGTGCCAACGCTATTGGTGATTTCGCTATGCTCATTTGCATTGATGAAACTATCCCCAGGCGACCCTGTGCGCACCAAATTACCACCATCAGAAAAAAGTTCACAATCCAAGAAGTTTCAAGAACTCCGCTATAACGAAACGGTGAAATTGCTTGGATTGGACAAACCAACGTTTTATTTTTCTCTTTCTTCCCAAGCTTATCCAGACACTATATATAAGGTATTGGATTATGACAACCGCAGAATTCAGAAAGAATTTATTTCGCACTATGGAAATTGGCCACAAATCGAGACCTATTATCAAACTTTGAAAGAAACAGGACTAATACTACTCGACCTACCTGATTCGATTGCGCCCGCCTTACAAATCAAAGTCAAATCCGACCTCGGTGATATGTTTTTCAATACCGGCGATAAAAAATTGATGACACTACTCAATCGAATGGAGCAAAATATTAAAAAAAATGCTCTTTTTCAAACAGTTTTTGAAGCTAATTTTAAAAAATTAAAAAATAAGTATCTCGTTGTTAAAAGGGAAGCAACGCCTGAACGACTCTATTTTCCTGATTTTAAATGGTATGGTTTTGACAATCAATACCACAATTGGCTGAAAAATTTCGTTTCTGGTGAACTCGGCAAATCCTATGTCAATCAACTGCCGATTAGTACAAAACTCAAACCTGCGATACAGTGGACGCTGATGATGAGTTTGGCGGCGATTTTTATTGCCTATATCGTTGCAATTCCTTTAGGTGTGCTGTCTGCGGTGAAAAAGGATAGTTTATTTGACCGAGGTGTTTCACTTTTTTTATTTATGTTATTCTCGTTGCCCGTTTTTTGGGTTGGAACCCTTTGCCTGATGTTGTTTACCAATAATGAATATGGGATGGACTGGTTTGATGGTACTTGGTCGAGTAATTTGCCTTCAAATGCTGGGTTTTGGGCGCGATTTTGGGATACTTCTAATCAACTCGTTTTACCTATTTTATGCCTTTCTTATAGCTCATTTGCGTATTTAGCTCGACAAATGCGCGGTGGGATGCTCGATGTTTTTGATAAATTATTCATTCAAACAGCTCGTGCCAAAGGTTTGAAAGAACGCACAGTCATTTGGAAACATGGATTGCGCAACGCCCTTTTCCCGATTATCACTATTTTTGCAAGTGTCTTTCCTCGCGCGATTGCAGGTTCAGTTGTTTTAGAATACATTTTCAATATTCCCGGTATGGGGTGGGAGACCTTGGAAGCGATTAGTGAAAAAGATTGGCCGGTCGTTTTTGCAATTTTACTACTTGGTGCGGTCTTAACAATGATTGGAATCTTAGTTGCCGATATTTTTTATGCTCTCGCCGACCCCCGTATTTCCTACAAAAAATAGCATATTTAACACGTCTTTAAAGAAATTCTTAAAAAAAAGAAAATTCCTTTAGGGGGGAACAGCAAAAACTGTGTCTTTTATACAGTCACGCGTTATAAATAACAAATAACGATTTTTTTTTACTAAATACCTACTTTATCTGAAAAGACTTTCTACCTATAAATTTTAAAAACATCAGTTCTCTCCGTTTCAATCTAATGTTGAAATGCCTTTCAAAACTGATAAAGATTTCCACAGTTTACTATACCTATAAATACAACATTTCGGTTTTTATTTTTTTAGATTGACCTAACCTTTTGATGGTTTTTCGCGTCTATCAAAGTAATACCCAAGTTTTAAAATTTTGCTTAAAAAAAGGTGAAAAAATTATTATTTGGGTCATAATTATCGTTTCCAAAAAGGAAACCTTTATTGCTATAGCAATAAAATTAAATTTTGTTTTATTATATGTTTTTAAAATTAAAAAACTATATTCATTACAAAATTGACGTCAAACAAAATTTTATTTTAAATTAAACTTGACTTTATCAAAATAGCCTCATACCTTTGCGTCATCAAACGAAGAAACCATTAAAACCTAACATTAATTTATTTAACCTAGTTTTCACGTTCAATTATTTCAAAAAGAACTTATAAAACCTTCTGATTATGAAAAATATTTTGTTTTTACTCGTAGCTTTATTTTCTTTGACAATCACTTCTGTAAATGCGCAGAATAAAGTATATAAAAAAGGTGGTTTCAATGCCAGTGCGGGTATTGGATTGTTACCAACTTATTTCGCAGACAATGCAACAGTGAACATGATGCCAGTTAACGTAAAAATTGGTTATAACATCGCAGACCACTTTAATATAAACTTATACACTGGCTATTCTGCTTCTACTTCAAAAGCAGTGAAAGATCACAATGGCAACATGCGTGATTATTCAAATAAATTCTTGATGATTGGCTTGCGTACTGAATTGCACGCAGCTAAAACTGATAAATTCGATATTTATGGTGGATTTATGTTTGGTTACAATAAATCTTTCGTCACAGAAACTATCTATTTGAATGGTGACTTGGAAAGCCCAATTGATGCACCATCTAACGAACCAACAACGTTCAAACCAGCAGATGATAAAGTATTGTTCTCTGGTTTTGTCGGCGCAACTTATTTCGTAACGCCTAAATTGGGTATCTACGGTGAAGTTGGCTACGGCGTTTCTTTGGTCAATATAGGTGTGGCATTCAAATTATAAAAAAAGAAGTCAGAAGTCAGACCGCTTTGCTATCAGAAGGCAGAAAACCCAATATTTAACCATGAATATTCAGCCCTCTGACAGCGAAGCGGTCTGACCTCAGTAATCTCAAAAAACATTCTATATTTTATCAAATACGTTTTTTCTTTTTATTAACATTCCCTACTACTAAATAAAGACAACCCCACTAAATTAAGTTGGAAATATTTCAAAAGCCTGAACGAAAGTTCGGGTTTTTTTCCCACTTAATATTCGGACCGAAGTAATTGAAAATTAGAACATTCTTATATTTGCCATAAAAACAAACCATTTTTATGAAAATCAGCAACTATTTACCCAAAATTCAAAATAAAAAAAGCAATAATTTCTTCCTCATTGCTGGTCCTTGTGCCATTGAAAGTGAAGATTTAGCGATGGAAATTGCCGAGCGGGTCAGCAAAATTTGCGACAAGCTCCAAATTCCATACATTTTCAAAGGCTCTTATCGCAAAGCCAATCGGTCAAGAATTGATTCTTTTACAGGTATTGGCGATAAAAAAGCATTAAAAATTTTGAAAAAAGTGGGGAAGAAGTACAACGTGCCGACAACAACTGATATTCATACAGATGAAGAAGCGGTCTTGGCAGCTAAATATGTGGATGTCTTACAAATCCCAGCATTCTTGTGCCGCCAGACCAATTTATTGGTTGCAGCAGCAAAAACAGGGAAGGTCGTGAATATCAAGAAAGGACAGTTTTTAAGTCCCGAAGCGATGCAGTTTGCTCAGCAAAAAGTGTTGGATTCAGGAAATAAAAAAATCTGGTTAACGGAGCGCGGAACGACTTTTGGTTATACCGATTTAGTCGTCGATTATCGAGGAATTCCATTGATGCAAGCGCAAGGTTCGCCTGTGGTTTTGGATTGTACGCATTCTTTGCAGCAACCTAATCAAGCAAGCGGTGTGACGGGTGGCAAACCAGCACTTATTGAAACGGTTGCCAAAGCAGGAATTGCGGTTGGCGTCGATGGATTGTTTATCGAAACGCATCCTAATCCAGCTAAAGCCAAATCAGACGGCGCGAATATGTTGCCGCTTGACCGATTGGAGGAGATGCTCGAAAAATTGGTGCGCATTCGTGAAAGTATTTTGTAAATAGGCTTTTCAAACGCTGTTTAATTTTTGATTAGAAACAGTAAAAAAAACTATTTTATAAAGCGTATTTCACCATCATGCAGCGAAATACGCTTTAATGGAGTTTTATAATAAAGTAGATAGATTATTTTTTAAAAATCAAAAAATAATCCTATAAAATTCTGCTTAAAACTTGACTTTCCATATAAAAACTCTTAAATTGGAAAATATTTCTAAATCAAACAGAAAATTTTTATTTTCAAAAATTGACTGTTTTTTAAAAAAGGTAATCATGAAAACATCAAAATTCACATTACTACTAATACCTTTTCTATTTACTTTCACTTTTTCGACTGCTCAGAATATCGAAAAAACGTTAATCAAATCTTTTAATTTGAAAGGTAATGATTTTGTCGAACTTGACTTAAACGGTCAAGTAGAAGTAAAAGAATGGAGCAATTCGCTTATGCGCGTCCACGTAACAGTTGGCATCGAAACTGGCAGCGATGCTATGTTGAAGTCGTTGGTTACTGCGGGTCGATACAATTTGAAGGCTAGTGATACCGCCGAAGGCTTGTTGATTGACGCACCTAGTTTGGCGCGAACAATTACCGTGCGTGGTGTAGAATTGAAAGAAAATATCACGTACGTCGTTTACAAGCCAGAAGGTGTAACCTTACGGTTGACAAATGAGGCGTCGTCGAATAATAATAATACGGTAACTAAAAATCCAGCGAACCTGTAACATTTATAGTAAGCTGTCGTTAAAAAGGTGTGTAACTGCGAAGTTGCACACCTTTTTTTGTTATTTAAAGGTTTACGCTTTGCTGAAACATTAAATAAGTCTAAAATTGGGGGTAAATTTGTGGCAAATGCTTTAGAGTTGCATCTTTATAACGTGACGCAATTTTAATAGAAAAAAATCAACATATATGCAAACTATTTTTCGAGCTTCTTTTTTATTCCTTTTTTTATTCACTTTTTCAAACGCCCAAGCGCAACTGGAAAAAGTGATGCACCAAACGTTTGAAGTGGGTAGCATGGAAGGAATTTCCTTAGATTTAACAGGAGAATATACCATAGAAAAATGGGCGGGAAATACCATTATGACGGAGACGAAGGTGGAATTATACGAGGCTTCTCCTGCTATTTTGAATCATTTTATCCGCAAAGCCAAACGTTACGAGGTCGTTGCAGATACGGTGAATACTCAATTAATGCTTTCCAGTTTAGATAAAGAACGGAAGCCGATTCGAACAAAAACGCAGGAGTGTCCTGAAATTGTCCACGTTCGCATTTTTATACCAGATACCTTTGAAATGACTGGAGATAACAGTCAGACTTTGGTTAGAAAAAAAATTGATTAAAATAGTTATTGAGTTGATTAGTTATTGAGTTGATTAGTACGCTATAAATCAGTTTTTTTTTGAATTAGAAAGCACAGAATGTATTGTAACAAAAGGCTTAATTAATTTTTATAAAATTCTGAAAGGATTGAATATGAATAACCACGGATGAAGTCCGTGGTGTCCAACCCACAACGCTAAAGGAGTTGAATGTCAATAGCTGGTAATGTAACTTAGGAACGTGAAACTAATAAACTAAGGTTCTTAGCGAGCGATATGACTTCTATCGTTTCAATAATAATAGTCTTTGAATAATCATTCTATCACTCGTTTATGACCACTATCCAATAGCTATATTCATATTCAATCCCTTCAGGATTCTTGTACTTCATTCATTACCCCCGAATTCCATTCGGGGTTATTGATATTCATCCGCTTCGTGGATAAGGCAGTTGACAAAGATTCTGTTACAAATTTAACTCTACCGTACCTCTAATGTTCGTGTTCCACTAAAACCGTCAACGCTGCAAAACCAATACCGACCAAAATAGCCGCTACTCTTTTAATTGGAATTTTATGTTGATGTGTATTATCAGTTTCAAATAAGATAGTGGTCGAAATATGTAAAAATGAGCCAATCACCACAGCCATTATTTTAATCTGTGTTGGCTTATCAAACGAAATACTCTCCGCTATAAATGCACCCATCGGCGACATCATCGCAAATAAAAACAAGCATCCCAACACCGTCGATTTTTTAAAATCTGCCGTCAAAAACAATAAAACTAAAGCAAATGCTGCTGGTGCTTTGTGCAAAATAATACCATACAATAAGTGATTGTGTTCGTGCCCTACGGGAGTCAAAGTTCCGTAATTGCTCAATGGTATACCTTCCAAAAATGCGTGAGCACACAGACCGACCATCACTGAAACTGCAAAATTGGACGCTGGGTTATGCGGCGCATGAATGTGCCCATGCTCTACCCCACCCGACAATTGTTCTAAAAATAATTGCAATAAAAAACCAATCAATACGAAAAATCCAACGGTATGCCCTGGCTCCTTAAATATCACAGGCATCAAGTGTAAAACGGTGATGCCCAATAGATATGCACCGCTCAACGACAGGACCAATTCCATAATCGTTTTATTGTTTTTTTGCACATAAAACGCAATGCCACCACCAAGGAGGACAGAGAAAAATAAGAGGATGTATTCTATTAAATCCATATTTTTAATGGTTAAGGGTTAAGGGATGTGGGAGTAGTTTTGTTGTGAAAAATGCGCCGACTATTCCGATTAAGATGCCGAGCAAACTTCCCATAAATGCATCTAACGGATAATGTACACCAACGTAAACTTGTCCGAAAGCAATACTCCCCGCCCAAATAAGCAAAGGAATCCTGGTTCGTTTCAACACTTTTCCTAAGGTAAAAAACAACATGACTGCCATCGCAAAATGATTGGCTGCATGTGATGATGGAAAACTATATCCCGACCCGCAGCGCACCAATAAATTTATGTCGTTTCTCAGAATTTCGGTATTACAGGGACGCAAACGTTGGACGCTTTTTTTGATAATAGAACTACTTACGAAATCAGCTGTTCCTACCGTTAATCCAATTGCCAAAATCAAGAACGCTCCTTGTTTTTTAAAGTTTAATAAAAAGAAACTCGCAATAAAAACATACAGTGGAATCCAAAAGTATTTATTTCGCCAAAGCGGCATCACCGAATCCAATAAAGGGGTTTGCCAACTGCCGTTAATCAGTTGAAATAGTTGCTCGTCCCATTGTAAAATATCAATCATTCTCCTTTTTTTGCCGTTTAAACAGCAAATATAGGATTTGCTCTAACGAAAAAAAGAGAAAGACGATAAATAGTTTTTTTACTAAAAAGAGAATATCTATTTTTACCCCTGTAATTATTTTGCTTTTCTTAGGCTTTATAAACGTCCTAACCAAGTTCAAAATCTTAGGAACAAAACGCAAATATCAGCGTAATGTCTCCTTCTAAAACTTATGACCAATGCGTGTTTTTTTAGACAATGCAGCAACCACGCCAATGAGCGAGGAAGTTATTCAGGCAATGTTGCCCATCATGCGAGAGAATTATGGGAATCCTTCTTCTATTCATGCTTGTGGACGAAAAGTACGAGCGAAAATCGAAGAATGTCGTAAAATCGTCGCCAATTACATCGGTGCATCCATCGGTGAGATTTTCTTTACTTCTGGCGGTACGGAATCTAATAATATGGCGTTGAAATGCGCCGTACGAGACTTGGCAGTGACGCGAATTATCAGTAATCCACTGGAA
This sequence comes from Saprospiraceae bacterium, assembly GCA_047629355.1. Taxonomy (GTDB): domain Bacteria; phylum Bacteroidota; class Bacteroidia; order Chitinophagales; family Saprospiraceae; genus CAYUNA01. The sequence goes on from JBLHWU010000006.1 coordinate 23,110, forward strand.
CATCATTGTGTGCTACACTCGCTACAAACCCTCGAACGAGAAGGCATTCAGCTTGATTTAGTGCGCGTAGATGACCGTGGACGAATTGACTATGACCACTTGCAAGAGCTGTTGGCTAACTCGGATAAAAAGACCTTGGTCTCCTTGATGCACGCCAACAATGAGATTGGAACAAAGCAGAATTTAGACCGTATTTCCGTGATGTGTCAGGAGTACAATGCTCTGTTTCATTCCGATACGGTGCAGACAATGGGACATTTCCCAATCAGTGTTGAGGAGACGAAAATCAGCTTTTTATCAGGTTCAGCGCATAAATTTCATGGGCCAAAAGGCGTTGGATTTATCTATATCAACGGTGATAATTTATTGAAACCATTCATTGAAGGCGGCGCACAAGAACGCAATATGCGCGGTGGAACGGAGAATGTTATTGGCATCGTTGGTCTGGCAAAAGCGTTTCAATTGACGTGCGACAACATGTCAGAACGAAAGACGTATATCGAGAATCTTCGCAATTACATGAAAGCACAATTGACTGAAAAATTTGAAGATATTCAATTCAATGGCGACCATGATGGTGATTATTTGTACACCGTTTTGAGCACCTCTTTTCCTCCTTCACCGAAGGCAGAGTTGTTGTTGTTGAGCTTAGATATTGCAGGAATTAGCGCATCGGGCGGAAGTGCTTGTAGTTCAGGGGCAGAGAAAGGCTCGCACGTTTTGATGGGAATTAATGCAGGAGTTGATAGAAAAACGATTCGGTTTTCTTTTTCTCATTACAACAAAAAAGAAGACATTGATTTTTTAATTGACAAATTGAAAAGATTAACACCGATGAAAGAAATGGCAACAGCTTAAAAGTCATTTTAAAATATAAAAGCGAGGGCAGGAATTTTCAATAAAAATTCCTGCTTTTCTTTTTTGGAAAATATTAAGAAAACTTGTTGCGTTCTTGTTTTCAAATAAAACATCTAATTTATGAAAGCTATTTTTTCAATCATCACCTTTTCTATGCTAATTTTTGCTTGCAACTCTCCTGAAAAACAGGAAACGGCAGCACAGGCTACCCAATCAGAAGCACCCACCGTTTCTGAAAGTGTAGTTGACGATGCACCACCGAATTTTCCAATTTATACCAGTTACGACCAAATCTCACACATTTTTAAATATGAAAATGACACCACCTATGTCATTAATTTTTGGGCAACTTGGTGTAAGCCGTGTGTGGAGGAACTCCCTTATTTTGAGAAACTGAACGCACAATATAAAAATCAAAAAGTAAAGGTAATATTGGTAAGTCTGGATTTTGCAAAGCAGCTTCAAATGAAATTAGTCCCATTTGTAAAGGAACAGAATTTGCAATCGGACGTTATTGCTTTGGTGGATGGCGATTATAATTCATGGATTGATAAAGTAAATCCAGATTGGGACGGCGCGATTCCAGTGACCATGATTTACAATAAAAAAGACCGGCAGTTCGTTAGTGAACAGTTTGAAAGTTATGCTGATTTGGAGTCCATTTTAAAAGAGGTTTTACTTCAATAAAAGTTAAGTACGAAAAATTAACCGCGAAGAGTTAAAAAATAAACAATCCGCTAATTTTTTACATTCTATTAATAAATATGAAGTTGAATGACTTCACAATTTGAAAACAAAAGAAGTTTCAATAAAAATAAAAATATGAAAAAATTTTCTGGAATTTTCCTACTTGTTGCTTTATTGGCAGGCTTTTCTTACGCATTTATTTCAGCGGGCGAACCGACTGAACCAACTATGGCGAAAGAAGGTGTAGAAGTTGGTGACCAAGCACCCAATTTTTCATTAAAAAATGTGGATAGCAAAATGGTCGCTTTATCTGATTACAAAAAAGGTAAAGGTGCAATTATTGTTTTCACTTGTAATACTTGCCCGTATGCAGTGATGTACGAAGACCGATTGAATGCTTTGCAAGCTAAATATGCGGCGAAAGGCTGGCCAGTAGTTGCCATCAATCCTAATTCTCCCAAGGCTCGACCAGATGATAGCTTTGAAAAAATGCAGGAGCGCGCAAAAGAGAAAAAATTTGACTTTGCATATTTATTCGATAATGGGCAAAAAGTATATCCGCAATTTGGAGCAACTCGAACGCCACACGTTTTCTTAGTAGATAATACTTTAAAAGTAAGGTATATCGGTGCAATTGACAATAATGCTCAAGATGCGAACGCGGTTACCGAAACGTATTTGGAAGATGCTATTGCAGCGATTGATGCGGGTAAAAATCCTGAGCCAGCAACCACAAAGGCAATTGGTTGCTCTATAAAAACGGTTAAAAAATGATGAATTTAAAATATGAATGATGAATTCAAACTTTATTACAATTCATCATTCATACTTTATCATTCGTCATTAAATGAATAACAGTTGGCGCTCCACAAAATCCGTCGCATCCTTGACCGTTTCTATTCTTTCCACATCTTCGTTTGGTAGATTGATATTAAATAATTTCTCCACTTTTACGATAAACAACATGAAATCAATGCTATCCACATTAAGATCGAGTTTGATATCGGTTGATGGAAGAATTTGAGTTGTCGGCACGTTCGCCACCCAAGAAATAAGGTAAATAATTTTATCAACAGTTCGCATACGCATAGATTTTTTTTCCAGTTTAAACAGTGTTGGTTCGGAAAATTGGTTAAATAACTTATCGGACCAATCCTCACTTTTTACGAATTTTAAACGCATGTTTTTTAGGGTTATTGGATAAAAGTTACAAAAATGTTAAATAGATTGCCGAAAACAATTTTTTTGAAAAATAACGATTGGCGAAGGCAGCAAATAGGAAATTTTAACGTTGTAGTCCCCTCCATTAGTAAAAACGATTCAAAAAGTTGAACCATAATTTTATTGATATTTAAAATACCAACTTTTCCCGTATATTTGCGCGTTATGACAAAAGCATTTGCAAGATTTCTATTAAGCATTTTTGGATGGTCCGTTAATGAGACTATTCCGCCAGAATCACAACGTTCAGTAGTGATTGCTGCACCACATACCACAAATTGGGACTTTATTCTGACGCGTGTTGCCTTCTACGTATTGGGTATTCCTGTAAAAATTGCGATAAAAAATTTCTGGACAAAATTTCCATTTGGTATTATAACTGTGCCATTTGGTGGTTTAGGTATTGATCGCAGTAAAAAAGACCCAAAGAATCCACGCCCGAGCCAAATTCAGCAGATGGCTAACTTTTTTGACCAATATGATAAAATCGGAATGGTGGTTGCACCTGAAGGCACACGAGTTTTGCGGAAACAGTGGAAAATGGGCTTTTATCACACTGCTAAACTCGCCAATGTACCGATTACTTTCGGCTATTTGGATTATAAAAATAAAATTGCTGGTGTCGGTGGAGTGATTCATTTGACAGACAATATGGAAGAAGACATGGCAAAAATCATGGATTTTTATCGTGATATTGCGCCGAAACATCCGAAAGATTTCAGTATCGATGAGCGATATGACAGGACAATTAGCAATTAGCAATTAGCAATTAGCAATTAGCAATTAGCAATTAGCAATTAGCAATTAGCAATTAGCAATTAGCAATTAGCAATTAGCAATTAGCAATTAGCAATTAGCAATTAGCAATTTCAACAATTTCCGTAACAATCTAGAAAAAATGATTTTTTTTTCACCCTTCATACACTAAAAAACACACTTCTATTCGTTTAGCTTTCCAAGCTTAATTTTCTTTAAGAAATGTTAAAATTTCGAAATAAATAGGGAATCTCTCTGTTTAACACATCACTATAATATGTAAGTAGTTGACCTTGAATAATCGACACTTTTATACAGGTCTATTTTCCGTTTAAGAAACTTAAAAATCATTCAAGAAAGGAATTATTCAAGAATTTTTAAAATTCCTTAAACAAAAAATATCCTCAGTCAAAAGTGTCAATTATTCATGGTCAACTACTTAGTGACTTTTCACACTATAACTTATCTACACTTTTACAAATACCAGAACTATCTAGTAAGAATTAAATCCCTTTTCTCAATCTTTTAAAAATTTGTTTCATGAGATTTTTTAAATTATTGCCTAATCTATTGGCTTTGTGTGTATTAGTTGGAATGATTAGTTGTGACCGTGCAGATGATTCTCCAGTTTCTACGGATAGTTTTTACCGATTAAATGCTTTTGAAACGGGCGTTAATCCTAATTTTCGGCAAGTTAGCATCTTGTTTCAAGTCAAAGATTACGATGGGAACGGCGTACCTGGTTTGACCGAAGAAGATTTTATCGTTACCGAAAATGGTGGACGAATTGACTCGGAAGCGAACCTCAAAATCGACCCGGACTCGATTCCTTTTGCATTGAAAACAGTGCTCTTGTTGGATGTATCAAGCAGTGTCACCGATTTTGTGCCGCAGATAAAAGAAGCAACCAAAGCACTCGTCAATCAAAAATTAAACAATCAGGAAATTGCGATTTATACTTTTGATTCGCAAACGCATTTGATACTTGATTTTACGACAGATAAGACAACCTTGATAAACGCAATTGATAATTTGCCAGAGACTAACTTGATTAATTCAACCAATTTATACAGCGGAATTATTGAAGTTTCGGACTTGTGGCAAGATAAATATACCATTGACAACATCGAAGACGGCAGCCTTATTGTCTTCACTGACGGGCGACACAATGCGACACAAGCGGTTAGTTTATCCGATGCAAAATCAGCAATTGCAGGTAAAAAAGTATATATAGCGGCCTTGAACAGTGCAGATTTGGATGTGGCATCCTTACAACAATTGGCTTCACAAAATGACCATTATTTTTTAGCGGATAATATCGCGACGCTCGAAGGCACATTTTTGAATATTCAAACAGAGATTCAAAATTTGTCGAAAAGCATATATTATATGTTTTATCAAAGCCCGATTTCTGACCCGACGCCGTTTGATAATGAATTAACAGTGACTGTAAAAAACAATCGAAACCCAGAGGAGAACAGGCGAATTTTTGAGGTGTTTAGTAGTGTGGGATTTGGTGGGTAGGATTCTTTCTTCTAAAAATGGCTGTATCAGATATTAACGATACAGCCATTTTTCAGTTCTATAAGTAAAACGTATTCAACAACTTGAGCGATTAATTATTTTGTTTATGCTGATTCGCTTTCACCTCTTTAAATTTTGGTAAAAACTCCTGAATGATTGCATCAATTTCTTTGTTTTCTTTCTCTGATAACGTTTCAAATTTTGCAAAAAGTGCATTGACGACTTTTCGAGCTTTATCTTCACTCCCGCTTTCAAATCCTTTTTGAATCTTTCTAATAAAAGCAGGATTTATCTTTGTAAACGCCGAAAGTTCTTCCACAGATTTTTCAGGAAAATAAAGCGTCGCATTCAGTGAATAAGAAATATTTTGTTGAATTTCATTAATCTCTTTTCCAATTTCCTTTCCGATCTCTCGACCTTCCAAAAGCCACAAATCAAATGTATTCATTGCTTTACTTTTCAAGTCATGAGGCATCATCTCTATAATTTCGTTAAATTTTTCTTTTTTCTTTTTAAAAGCACCTAAGATGTACATTAAAATTACTTGATTGTACGCATTTATTTCATCTTGCGACAATACTTCACTATCAAAGATAAACAAATTTTTACAATTACGGACGACAAATTCTGCATCGCCTTTGTGTTTAAATAGCAACAAAATTTTATTCAAAATAAATCCTGACTCAATTGCCGCAATTACTTCATCTGAATAATCTGCCAAATCTATCAGCATATATTGAAAATCAGGTCTGTACTTTTTTAAAAAATCGGCGTTCAGCGACATGTAATCGGACAAAACGCCGCCTTTCCACGGTCGTTTTCCATGATAAACAACGACGGGAATTATCTGCGTTAACTGCTTTGATTCTTGCAATTGAAAATTATAGCCGTCCAACAGATATTGCAACAATTGTAATTCTATCCTATCTGGAAAATAACTTTTATGCTCAAAAATGAAATTCGTGCTGCTCCGTAGTCTGTGCTTGATAAAAATAGTAATACAGCGCAATCGCCGGATGCTTATCCAATTCTTCAAACTCCGCCAAATAAGCCAAAACTGACGGCAACAAGCCCGTATCATACTCCACTTTATAGACCGCTTGATGGGCCAATGCAAAACACGATTGTTTCAACTTCTTCGCCAAAAATGCCAAATCTAAAACCTGACTCCACGTCTGCAAATTCAGCGGTGCATTCCGCGTCTGTCCTGCTTGTGCATCATAGTGGGCAGGGGCGAGACGGTAATGATTGTCGTAATATTCAATGTCCAAAAAGGTCTGTTCCGTCACCAATTTCGTGGCTTTTTTGATAGCTATTTTTTGCGCTTTTGGCAATTCCAACCGTCGATACGCCCGCGTCAACAGCAATTGCGCAGCCACCACATCCGCTTCCCGTTCGCGCTGAATCAAAAATGCTTCCATACATTTCAACAAAAACGACATGGTATAGCGCATCTTTTTATCCGTATATTCCTCAGTTGGAAACAGGTGCGCAAACGTCTGTTGCTTTGTCAAGGCCACACTACTTTTAGTATATTGGTCTTGAATATAATCATATAATTGCCGCACATCTTCTCGCTGATTGTGGTACGGCGAATGCAGGAATTTGCGGCAAGCAACCTTTTCTTCTTTGGAAAAAGCGAGAAAAAGGTGAAAAAGTGGGCTGTTATTCATTTATTGGTATTTGACAATTATTCGGAAAATATATTAATTTTATTAATTTTATTAATTTTATTAATTTTATTAATTTTATTAATTTTATTAATTTAAATAAAAATAGATTTTTGACAAAATGAATAATCTGTCTTTTACAAAAGCTGAATTTAACCGCATCTTTGCATCAGGAACGCAAAATAAACAAATCGTAAGTTATTTTTCACGTTCCTAATCATTAACGAAAAAAATAAACCACCATGAAAAAAAATATAATTCTCAAATTTTCGCTCTCCTAGTTATGCTTTCTCTTTCCTTCAATTTGCAGGCTCAAGGGTGGCTAAAATATTATAATGACAATGCCACCCAAGATCTTTCTTCGATGCTTGTCACACCAGATGACGGCTTTTTATTGGTTGGTAGCCAAGAAGATGATGAAAAGATTCTCCTGATTAAAACAGATGCAGAAGGCGAAGAAGAATGGACAAAATTTTACGACCTTCCTGGGGTTTATTATTCCAGAGTGTTTGAAAAATCGAATGGTCATTTTGTTATTTATGCAAAATCGACTCCTGCGACTACCCAAATCATCGAAATCAATACGGCTGATGATGTCATCCAAGACTATAATCTATCTTATTATTGCAATCAAATAATTGAAGCAACTGATGGAAATTACATCGCCATCAACGAATCCTTCAATACCACGAATGATATTGAAGTCTTCAAATTTGACACGAATGGCAATGAAATTTGGTCGGTCATTTTGGATGAAACCAAGGATGAAAACCCTTTCGACATTATCGCAGTCTCAGATGGCGGTTTTATGATTACTGGTGAAAGACGTGAAGTAGGCACAAGTGTGGGCGAAGGAATGCTGATGAAAATTGACGAAAATGGTGTAAAAGAATTGGTTTCTTATGTGTCGAATATGAACATTGTTCGCAAAATTATTCAAACACAAGATGGCAATTTTGTTTATACCGGCTATAATATTACCATTGATGCTGATTTGCAGTATAAAAAATTGACCCACAGGGTAACTTAATTTGGACAAAAACTTTTGGTAATGCCAATGGAGACTTATTTTTTCTTACCGAAAAAAGTAGCGGCACTTATTTTCCTATCGCGTCTATGGTCTTGAAAACAGATGCGGATGGGAATGAACTATGGTCTTCTATCGTTTATTTGATGCCTTTCGATAATTTTTCAGATATGGACGAAACACCCGACGGAGGAGTTGCTATATTTGGCTATAATTTTTCGGATACGAATAGCCCTTTGATTTTAGTCAAATTAGATAATAACGGCGTGCTTTTTTCCAACTTTGTAGAAGGCAATTTATTCTATGATTTAAATCAAGATTGTACCTTAAATACAAATGAAAATGGATTCAATCACTGGCTAATTCAAGCAAGTGGCAATTATGATTTTTATGCTTTCTCAGATGCAGATAGCAATTATTCAATGGAATTGGACACCGGTGATTACGAATTGACATTTTATCCACCAAATAATTATTGGGAAGGTTGTCAAACGGAATACCCTATCAATTTCAGTGCATTTTTTGATACCATTACCCTTGATTTACCCTATTGAAGCAGTTGTTGATTGTCCCCGATTAGAAGTTGAAATTGGCAATAATGCTTTGCGTCCTTGCCCGTTGCCCAACTCGATTTCAGTCTACTATTGCAATAAAGGAACGATTGCAGCCGAAGATGCTTATGTGGAAGTGACGCTTGACGAAGTAATGATTATCGACTCCTTTTCTGTACAGCCGGCAACCATTGTGGACAATGTTTACACCTTTGAAGTTGGAGATTTAGAACCATTCGATTGTGGTAGTTTATTGATTCATTTTCAGTTAGAATGTGATGCGGTAGAAATTGGTCAGACACTCTGTGCAGAGGCGCATATTTTTCCAGATACCCTTTATTTAGAACCAGAATGGGAGGGACCAATTATTAGCGTAGATGGCAATTGTCATCCTGATTCTGTCACTTTTATTATCGAAAACGAAGGAGGCGATATGAATGACCCGCAGCAATATGTCATCATTGAAGACAACATTATTTTGATGCAAGAGCTTTTCCAATTAATCATGGGAGAGACCAAAGAAATTACGATTCCTGTAATGGACAATGCGACTTATTTCATGTTAGCACAGCAAGCCACAGGGATTCCTTCAGGCGATACCTATGCGACTTTTGCTGTCGAAAATTGCAATGAATTGCCATTGACGAGTATTTTTAATCAGTTTGATTTAGATGATTCTGACCCCTATTTAGACCAATTTTGTAGAGAAGTTACAGCGGCGTATGACCCGAATGATAAGCAAGGTTTTCCTATGGGTTTTGGACCAGACCACCGCATTGAAGACAATACAGATTTGGACTACTTCATTCGTTTTCAAAATACGGGAAATGATACAGCATTCACAGTTGTCTTGCGCGATGACCTCTCTCCATTCTTGGATATTACAACCTTACGCCCTGGTGCGTCAAGTCATCCATATACCTTGGATATTGTGAGCGGTCGCACCTTGAAATTCACCTTTGACAACATCCTTTTGCCCGACAGCACGACCAACGAAGCCGCTTCATAAGGTTGGGTACAATTTCACATCGACCAAGTACTTGACAATCCGATTGGTACGCTAATTGAAAATCAAGTAGGCATTTATTTTGATGGCAATGCGCCGATTTTAACCAATACAACCGAGCATTTGATTGGCGAAGATTTCTTTGACATTATAGACAATGTGACGCAAATCTTCCGACCGAATGTTGAGTTAAAAGTTTATCCAAATCCGGTAAGTGAGTATGCTATTTTTGAATTGGAAAATGTAGAAGATTCAGACTTTACTTTTAAATTATTTGATGCGGTGGGACGGTTGCAAGTAGTGGATGATTTTTCTGGAAATGCGTACCGTTTTTATCGAAAGAAGTTGAAAAGTAGCTTGTATTATTTTCAAATAGAGGAAGCAGGGAAGTTGTTGGTGACGGGAAAGTTGGTTTTGAAATAAATGAAAAATGGCTGATAGTTTTAGAACTGTCAGCCATTTTTAAATTAGGTCTTCGGGAAAGTGTTCTTCCATAATTTTAAGCACCTTCCTTAAATTAAACAACACTTGACCGTTCAATTTTAATGCCTGAATGGTTACTCGTCCAATTGGAGTAAGCCCCAGAATAATTAAATAATTTTCACTCCAACAAAAATGTTCTCGGATTAAAAAGTCGTGCTAGTTTATCTGTAAGTACCTGAAACATCTAAAAAGTAGTAACTACTCAGGTGGTTTTTAGTCTATTTTTAATTAAAAATAGTTAAAATAATGTCTTTTAAGTTACGGAAATGTTAAAAAAATGATTTTTTGTCAAAAAATTTGAGAAATTCAGACAGATATAATTTTTAAACAAAAATATAAATAACTGATAATCAATAAATTAAAGTACCTGAGTAGTTACAAAAAGTATCTTTTTCCGTTATTTATGTCCAAGTACTTAATTTCATCAAAATCTTCTATTTTATTATACTTAAAACCATTACAAGCTGTACACGAATTAGCCATATTATTTAATGCCGAAAAGCCACCAAGACATTGTGGATGAATGTGTTCTTTCACGAAAGCATCGACATATTTATCTAACATTTGACAATATTCACATCGAAATTTTGCCCGCTCTTTGATTGTCTGTTGATAATTTTTCGAAAAATGAGGATTAGGCATCTTTTGATTTTGACTTGATTAAACCGAGTTGTTCCATCAAATTTGGTACAGTAACCTTCCTAAGGAATGCGAATTCAACTAAATTTTCTAAACGTGTCAAAGAATTTGCTTCTGCTTTTTCAGCCAAATGCATGTATTCTTGATGTTCTTTTTTAGTCAATATACCTTGTTCAGATTTCTCAACTAAATCCCTCAACCTTTTTGACTCATCAGTAGGATAAGCATTGTATATTACTATCAATAATTCCTCTTCCCTTTTTGAAAAACTCGGTACTTTCCTTTTTGCAATTACCTGACTGATTTCCGCCAGAAATCATTCTATAACACTCGTTTCTAATTTTGGAAGAATTTTACTAAATTCTTCCATACCTCCCTTCACATTCGGATTTATTTGTACTGATGCTATATTTTTTTAAATACACTTTTATTTAAAAAATGCCTAAATTTTAGAACAACGCCCTTTTGCTTAACGTTTTCCTCCAAACTATTCAAATCAAATATTTTTTAAATACAATCTTTTTCTGGAAAAATCACTTTATATAAAATAATTTTAGCCTAGTAACGTTAAAATTACACTTTTACATAAACCACCATAAATAACTGATAATCAACATCTTACCCCAAACCAGAAATACCTAATTCACATTAATTTAACTTAGCCCTTGACAACACCCTTTAAAAAACCTACCTTTGCAAAGTATTTGTACCAACCCCAAAGTATCAAAGTGACAACAGCATTACCTAGCAAAGATAAATTATTTGCATTTTTTCTTATTAGAATTATATCCTAGCTTGAACTGATTACGATTTTTTTCAATACAAAACTGTTAAACATATCCAGTTTTTTTCACGAAAAATGAGCGAATTTATGTTGAAATTAGCATCAAACCCTGGAAATATTTCCGAAGTTGAAACCTTCGTGCAAAAACTAGTTTCCCGGTACAAAATTAGCCCCGATAAGCAATGCAACATTTTAATTAGCCTTACCGAAGCCGTCACTAACGCCATTATACATGGAAACCACAGAGACGAAAGCAAAGAGGTTCAAGTGCGATTAAATAAAATTAAAAACAACCTTTCTTTTAGAGTATCCGACCAAGGTCCAGGTTTTGATTACAAAAGTATCCCTGACCCTACGGCTCCTGAAAATTTAACTAAATGTGGTGGACGCGGCGTTTTCTTAATGCAGCAACTCTCCGATAACATTCGGTTTTTTGACAATGGCAGAACGGTCGAAATGCAGTTTAAACTGTAACATGGATTTAAATTTTTTTCTCCCTGATTTAGAACCCGAAACGGGCATTTTTTTTCACACTGAAAATCTTTTATTTGAACTAAACGATACACTTAAAATTCAAGATTGGTTATCCAAAATAATTGAGCAGGAAGGGCATCAGCTTTCCTTGCTCAGTTTTATTTTATGTGACGACGATTATCTCCACAAAATCAACGTCAAATACCTCGACCACGATACCCTTACCGACATCATTACCTTTCCACTTGCCGAGCTACCGACCGTTGAAGGGGAAATCTACATTAGCATCCCGCGTGTCCGCGAAAATGCTTCCAAATTTAAGACAACTTTTGAGAATGAATTGCATCGCGTATTGGCACACGGCGTGTTGCACCTGTGTGGCTATTTTGATAAGACCGATGCAGAAGCGAAACTAATGCGCCAAAAAGAAGGGGAAGCCTTGAATTTGTTTAAGAATATCCATATTTAAAAAAATAAAAAGAATGGTAGCATACTCAAAAGTCTTATTTACAATACATAAATAAAGACTTGCCAAACGTGCTACCAAAAGGATTAATAGGGATAGAGAATAAAACAGTGTTTTCCTTAAGACAGACTTCTTCGCAAGATTGAATGCTCAAATGAAGAAATACTTACTTTGCGCCAAAAACGCATAGAATGAAAAAATTCGGTGCAAATTTCTAGCAGTTATGATTGTTTACATTTAGTTGAAAAGGGTTTGTCATAAAGGACGTGAAAAAGTCAGTAAAAATCTATTCGTTTTCTATCAAAAAATTAACAGCTACAGAATAAATTAGTACCGTCTGCTTTTTTGAGTAGTCAAACCTGAAATTAAAACAACTCCTCCTCCAATGAAAAATGCGCCTGCGGCGATGTACATAATAAGCATAGTTATCTAGTTTTGTGCTTGAACAAATTAATTAAATATATTATTGAGTGTTAATTAGAACATGGAATTGTAAAGAGTAAGATATAGACCGTATTTTGCTTTCAAATAATGCTTTTGAAGAGTTGTAAGGCCAATATATTAATAATATACCGCTCTACAAATTTTTATTTCACAATTTTAGACAAAATGGAAAAAAAATATTTACTCGTGTGAAATTACTGCACTTTTATTGCGCTTATTGGATATGATATTTTATTTTAAACCCCTGATAACTAATCTCTAAAGTATTAAATGTTCTTTGTATTAATTTTGTTCATCTTTTTAAACCATTCTCTTCAATTTTAACAAAAAAAAAGAAACATCTATAAAAAATGCCCCTTTTAATTAAGTTTGCTAAACTTAAAAATTCATTACATTCTCTTCACCAAATGATGAATAATAAATGATAAATAAGAACTCTACGGTGAAAAGTGTGGGTCAATATGAGAAGCGAAAAAATCGTAAGATTTTCGAGCTTCAAAAAAAACAGTACGCATTGCCTACGGCAATGCGGGAGGGGAGTTTGAGGGAGAAAAACGGTTTTTGCAAAACCATTTTTCTCCCTCAAACTCCCTTTGCTAAAACTTACCCACAGTTTTCACTGTAGTGCCTAAATAAGAGAATTATGTACTTGTTTAGTTATCAAATACAAACCTAAGGAACGTATAAAAATAACTTCGTTACTAAGTATCCCAACACAATTCATCGTTCATCATTTATAATTCATCATTCGGCGAAGATCTTGTCATTAGTGCGGTACTTCTTTTTCATTCATCACTTTCCCCTGATGATTAATAGATTCTTGGTGAATCGCTTTTAAAAATATTTTAATAAAGTCTTCACTCAAATTCTGTTTATTCCCTTTTGCAACCGCTTTTTCCAAAATTTCATTCCAACGCATTGGCTGTAAAATCGCAATATTATTGTTACGCTTATATTCACCAATTTTATCAGCAGCCTGCATTCGCGCACCCAACAAATTCAAAACTTCGTTGTCAATTTCATCAATTTGCCCTCGCAGATGACTAAGCGAATGTGTCAACTCCGCATTGTCTGACCCCGTGTGTCGCACCAACAAATTATCCACTAGTCCTTTAAAAACGGCTGGTGTAATTTGTTGCGCTGCATCACTCCAAGCCTCATCGGGCGTCGGGTGTACCTCTGTCATAATGCCGTCAAAATTCAAATCAAGCGCCTCCTGTGCTACCTTTTCCAGCGTATCGCGCCGTCCACAAATGTGGCTATTGTCGCAAATCAATTCAATATCTGGAAAATTCCGCTTCAATTCAATTGGAATTTGCCATCTCGGCACATTTCTATAAGCAGAATCCCCGTGGTAAGAAAACCCACGGTGAATCACACCAATTCTAGTAATCCCTGCCTTATAAATCCGTTCAATCGCCCCCATCCATAACCCCAAGTCAGGATTAATTGGATTTTTAATCATCACCGGAATATCCACGCCCTGCAAAGCATCCGCGATTTCCTGTACCGAGAACGGATTCACCGTCGTGCGGGCACCAATCCAAAGCACATCAATCCCGTACTTCAGTACCTCCAAAACGTGGTCACGTTTCGCTACTTCGGTCGTTACTTTCAGTCCGGTTTCTTCCTTTACTCGCCGCAGCCATCCCAATCCTACAGAGCCGACACCTTCAAAGCAATTCGGTCGCGTTCGGGGCTTCCAAATACCTGACCGAAATAAGTCAATATTTTGCGCCGCCAATGCTCGGGCAGCTGTCATGACCTGTTCTTCAGACTCCGCGCTACACGGACCTGCAATAATTATCGGTCGTTTTGTTTTGTTGAAAATTGGTTTAATATCCATCGTTTATAAAGTTTTTACAAACAAAAATTGAGGGTAGATTTTCAGCCAGGGTATCCCCCTGAGCCGTCTGCCGTCAATCGTCTGCTATTATTTCAAAATTTTTGTTATCGAGTTCGCCTCCTCTATCAATTGATAAATTTGGTCAAAATCTTTTTTAATTAATAGGCTACGAAACTGCGCCAGTGTATTAATGTGTTCATCTAAAACATCCATGAGGTTGTCTCGATTTTGCCGAAAAATTGGAATCCACATATCTGGCGAGCTCTTTGCCAATCGTACCGTCGAACCAAATCCACTACTCGCCAATTCAAAAATTCGGTCTTCATCTTTCTCTTTTTCCAACACCGTCAAGGCCAATGCAAACGAGCTAATGTGCGAAATGTGCGATACATATGCCGTATGCACATCGTGCTGTTCTGCATTCATAAATGCGATGTTCATCGGGATAGATTCATATAATTTAGTCGCCAATTCCAACGCTTGCTCACTACTCTTTTCTCTTTCGCAAAACACGGTATATTTATCATCAAACAAATTCGGAATCGCCGCTTCAATACCTGAATATTCTGTCCCTGCCATCGGGTGCGTCGCTACCAAATTCGCACGTTTTGGATGATTTTCAATGCTTTTCAACAATTGCTCTTTTGTCGAACCGACATCCATAACTACCTGATTGTCAACCAAACTTAAAACTTCTGGCAATAATTTCAACATGGCATCAACAGGTGTAGCGACAATCACAATATTCGCTTTTTCAACCGCTTTTTCTAATGGTAAAGCTTCGTCAATAATACGTCGGCGTAAGGCTTTGTCTTCACTTTCAGATTGTGCATCTACCCCGATGACATGCGTTGCAAAGCCATTTTCTTTGAGTGTAATTGCTAAAGAGCCGCCGATTAATCCAAGTCCGATGATGGTAATAATCATGTTTTTTTTTAGAATTTATTTATTTTTATCATTCGAGCAAATTATTTTGTCATTCCGAGCGAAGCCGAGGAATCTAACGTGATTGTGCATCCAAATTCCTCGGCTTCGCTCAGAATGACAAATGTAACCGTTCAATAGCCTCCTCAAACGCCGCCACTTTCCCACACAAAGACACCCGAATATAGCCATCTCCCTGCGACCCAAATATCCCTCCAGGCGTAATAAAGACATGACATTTTTCCAATACTTCATCTGCCAAAGCAAACCCATTTTCATAGACTTTTGGAATCTTCGCCCAGACAAACATCCCTACCCCATTTTTATCATATTCACAATCCAAGACATCGAGCAATTCATAAACTTTCTCCCGTCGTTTTGCATAAATTTCATTCAAACCATTATACCACGCCTGCGGATTGTTCAAGGCTTCTACCGCAGCCAATTGCAAGGGCTTAAACATCCCAGAATCCATATTACTTTTAAACCGCAAAATCGTCTGCACATACTCCGCTTTTCCCGCTAACATTCCCATCCGCCAACCTGCCATATTATGAGATTTGCTCAAAGAATTCAATTCCATCGCCACCTCTTTTGCTCCTTCTACCGCCAGCAAACTCTGTGGATTATTATTCAAAATAAAACTATACGGATTGTCATTGACAACCAATATTTCATGCTTTTTAGCGAAAGCAATCAACTCCTCAAAGAACGAAAATGGTGCATTTTTACCCGTCGGCATATTCGGATAATTAACCCACATAATTTTCACTTTCGTTAAATCTCGCTCCGCCAATTTCTTCAAATCAGGCAACCAATTCCTGGCTTCCGACAATTCATATTCCACCGCCGTCGCCCCCACCAAATTAGAAACTGCCCGATACGCAGGATAGCCAGGATTTGGAATCAATACTTCGTCACCTTCCTCCAAATAGGTCATCGAAATATGCATTATGCCCTCTTTCGAACCAATTAATGGCAATATTTCCAACGCTGGATTCAACTCAACTTTAAAATATTTAGCGTACCAATTCACAAATGCTTCTCGCAATTCTGGAATGCCGCTATAACTTTGATAGGCATGGTTTCCCTCATTTTTCGCCGCTGTAATCAATACTGCAATCGCACTTTCAGACGGTGCTAAATCAGGACTACCAATTCCTAAATTCAATACATTTTTCCCTGCCGCCCGCATCTGCGCAATCTCCTTCAACTTCCGCGAAAAGTAGTACTCTTTAACTTCTCCCAATCTTTTTGCTGGTTGTAAAAACATAGTTTGATTGATTCGATTGATTCGATTGATTCGATTTTTGTGATTATTTCGATTAACTCGATTGTTCTGATTATTTCGATTGTCTGCCGTCTGCCATCCACCGTCTATTAATACTCAAAATGCTGTCCTTCTGGATAGACACCTAAAATTCGCAAGCTTGTCGTCAACGGTCGAATAGCATCTAAAGCTTGTTGCCAACCCAATTTTTTATCACCAATAAAATCTACAAAAAATAGGTATTCCCATTCTTTCCCAACAATTGGTGACGACTGAATTTTGGTTAAATTAACACCATAAGCAGCCAAAACACCCAAGATTTTATACAGCCCTCCGACCTCGTGCGAAACCGAAAAACACAACGATACTTTATTCGCATCGGGCAACTCAACTGCCATCTCTTTTGGATGCAAAACTAAAAATCGAGTATAGTTTTTCTTATTCGTTTCAATACTCGGTGCAATGATATCTAAGCCGTATAACTCCGCTGCTAAAGTACTGGCAATCGCTCCCGTTTTCGTCAAATTTTGCTCTCGAATGTGTTTCGCGCTCAATGCCGTATCTGCCGATTCCACCAAACGAATGTGTGGATGTTTCCGAAAAAATTCCCGACACTGCGCAATCGCCATATAGTGCGAATGTACTTCTTCCAAATCTCCAATTTTTGTCCCCGGAAGCGTCATCAAATTTTGCTTAATCCGCAAATATACCTCGCCTGTTACCTGCAAATTTGACCCATGTAACAATTGATAATTAAACATAATACTACCCGCCAGACTATTTTCAATTGCCATTAAACCCGCCGTTGCTTTGTCACCTACTTCCACCGATTTCACTAACTGTTCAAACGTATTACAAGGCTTTATTTCCATCTCCTCTTCTCCAAAATGTAACCGCGCCGCAATTTCGTGGAATGCGCCCGCATAGCCTTGAATCGCCACTTTAGTTCTCGTCTGAATTTCAGATATTTCTTGGTCTAAATTTATTGACATCTTTCTGTTTATTTGAATATTTCATTACTTTTAACTGAAAGCAAAGTTGTTCACAATAAAGTGCTTCCAGTTTAATGCTTCCAATTCGTTTTTACTTTATTATTAATTTTCTACGATTTTCAAAAGTCAAGAAATTCGGATTTATAATCTGACATCTGCACATGGATTGCCGGATTATAAATCTGAATTACTCCATTTTTTACATAAAAAAAAGCCCTGCGAACAGAGCTTTTGATTTAGAAACGACCTATTTTAAAAATACGCAAAATCAAAAGCCCTTCCTTGAATAACCAAAGAAACAGAAATAATAAAAATTGTGGTGGTTCGGATTCATCTTATAATTTAGTGTGACTCGGATTTTTAATCCGAGAAGTTTAGCATTAGTTGATGTGCAAGTGTCGGATTAAAAATCCGAGTTACTTTCATTTTTTGCAAAAAAAAAGCCCTGCATCGCAGGACTTTCATTTTATATTTTCTTCAACAATTGAATACAATATAGCGAGTCCTGTTACGATTGACCGTAGAAGAAATAGCTAAAAAAATAAAAGTTGTGATTCAAATGTTGCATTAATTTTTTATATTTATTGGCGGCAAAAGTAAGGGGTTATTTTGGGAAAAGCAACCCTTGTCCATTTTTTTGTTAAAATAACAGTCAAAAACAGGAGGAAATTTATTAATTTGTTCGCAAAAAAATAACTTTTAAACCATTGTCTTTTCTGACTTCTGACAGCAAAGCGGTCTAACTTATGACATCTTCTCAATAATTTTCATTTTTATTTTAAACCGTTTACTACATTTGCAAAAAAAATACAGCCTGTGTACGCATTACTCAAACCCATTCTATTTTTATTTCCTGCTGAAAAAGCACATTATTTCACCGTGTCAATGCTGAAAATCGTGTTGGCAGTTCCAATCATTGGATATCTATTTCGGTCGTTTTATAATTATGAACACCCAAGTCTGGAGCGCGAAGTTTTTGGTTTAAAATTTAAAAATCCCGTAGGACTCGCGGCAGGTTTTGACAAAGATGGAAAAGCGTTTAATACGATGGCAGCACTTGGCTTTGGCTTTATCGAAGTAGGGACAGTTACGCCTATTGGACAAGTTGGAAATCCGCAGCCGCGCCTCTTCCGACTACCACCAGACAAGGGTTTGATTAACCGAATGGGCTTTAACAACGCAGGCGCAGATGCGATGGTTGAACGCTTAAAAATGGGTAGACCTAAAGGCGTCATCATCGGTGGAAATATTGGTAAAAATAAGTTGACACCCAACGAAGAAGCAGAACAAGATTACGCGATTTGTTTTGAAAAACTATTCCCGTACGTTGATTATTTCGTCGTCAATGTCAGTTCCCCAAATACGCCAAATCTCCGCGCATTGCAAGATAAAGAACCGTTAACGAAACTATTATCTCTTTTACAAAAAAGGAATAAAGCAAAGGCATCACCCAAGCCTATTTTATTAAAAATCGCCCCAGATTTGACGAATGAACAATTGGATGATATTATAGAAATAGTAGAAACGACGAAAATTGATGGCATTATTGCGACCAATACGACGATTTCGAGAGCGAATTTAACGACAGCAAAATCAGCAATTGACAACATCGGTAACGGTGGATTGAGTGGTGCGCCCGTCCGCGAACGTTCGACGGAAGTCATTCGGTATTTATACAATAAATCTGGTAAAACCCTAAAAATCATCGGTGTCGGTGGCATTGCAAGTGCTGCGGATGCAAAAGAAAAATTAGATGCTGGTGCAGTTTTGGTGCAAGTATATTCTGGAATGGTTTACGCTGGTCCAAGCTTAGTGAAGTCGATTAATCAATCTTTGGTAAGTAAAATAAATTAAATAATCTTACATTTTTAAGCGGATATTTAGTCCATATTTCTAACTCTAAAATGCTCATTATATCAACATAAATAGCACTTTTAAAGCAAAAACTAGGAACGAAAATGCGCGCTCAAAAAAGTAACTTTATTTAATTCGCGTTCCTAAGATGATTTTTCAAGCTTCTTAAACGGAAAATAGTTGAGTCAAATACATAGGTTATTATTTGCCTCTTACCTAAACTGTTATTTCACATCTGTGCCTTTTAACAGACTATTTTCATTATTTCCAGCCAAATAAGTGAACAACATCACTATTTTTGGAATTATATAAACTTCCCTTCCCTCCTTTGAAGACAATGTTAAATCAAAAGCATCTTTTTTATAACTCCTATCAAAGTTTAATAAAAAAAAACATTATGTATTGTAAACGAACTGTTTTCTCACTAATTTTTGTTGCCCT
Organism: Saprospiraceae bacterium; assembly: GCA_047629355.1. GTDB lineage: Bacteria > Bacteroidota > Bacteroidia > Chitinophagales > Saprospiraceae > CAYUNA01. Next base: position 43,027 of record JBLHWU010000006.1, read on the forward strand.
TTTTTACTTTTCTAATACGCAAGCACAAACCTCTTGTACGGCTAATTTTGCAGGTATTTACCCTTGTAGTGGTATAGATTTATTGGTGCACATGGACATTCCAACTATGCGACCGGGTGCTTCTTTGGGAGTGGAAGGTAACGATATTTGGGGCTGGACGAGTCCGTCTACAGGCAAGGAATATGCTTTGGTCGGCTTGACCGATGGCACTGCTTTTGTCGATGTTTCTACGCCCACCGCACCAATTCTAGTTGGACATTTGTTTACTGTTTCTGGAACGTATAATATCTGGCGAGATATTAAAGTCGTTAACAATCACGCTTATATCGGAAGTGAACGAAGTGGACACAATATTCAAATATTTGATTTATCTAAATTGGATAATGCAACAGGTCTCCCCGTCACTTTTACTGCCGATGGCTCAATAACTGCTGGAAGTGCAGGCAATACACACAATATTATTGCCGACCCATTATCTGGCTATGTCGGCTATGTCGGCCAACGAAATGCGTCTTCAGAAGGGGGCGGAATGGTCTTTTTCGATGCTGCGAGTAACCCTACTAATCCACCGATGCTGGGCGGCTTTAGTCCTCCCGCAGCTGGTGGTGACCAACGATATTCTCACGATGCTATTTGCATGGTTTATCGTGGTGCGGATGAAGAACATATTGGCAAACAGATGTGTTTTGGTTTTAATGAAAACCTGATTGTAGCAGCTGATGTGACCGATAAAAGTAGTACGATTTACCTTAGTAATGTTACTTACACCGGCTCAAGCTATATCCACCAAGGCTGGATTTCAGATGACCACAAATACCTTTATACGAATGATGAACTTGATGAGCGAAACAATAACCACAATACGCGAACTCATATTTTTGATATTAGTGATATTGAGAATATGACTCATTTGGGTTATTATGAAAGTCCACTGGCGGCTGTTGACCACAATTTATACGTCAGAGGTAATTATTTATATCAAGCCAATTATCAGGCAGGCTTACGCATTTTGGATATTCAAAATAAAACTGCCCCTACAGAAGTTGCCTCTTTTGATGTCTATCCAGCAAGCAATAGCAATAATTTTAATGGCGCATGGAGTGTTTATCCCTATTTTAAAAGTGGGATAATGATTGTCAATAGCATTGATGATGGGCTATTTGTTTTGCAACCCAATTTGCCACATTATGTTATGGAAAATGCGGGTAGCGGCGTTCAAATCATTAATCAAGGAATGGATGCCGTTTATACGGTTGATTTGACGGCATATTCTGGTTTTAGTTCGACCGTCAATATGTCGCTTTCGGGCGTTCCTGTGGGCGCGTCGAGTGGATTTGCAGCCACAGCTTCTCCCGATGGACTGTTAACCATTACAATTAGCAATACGGCGGCGGCAACTCTTGGTAATTACCAATTAATCTTGACTGGAGACGCTGGTACTGCCGATGAAGAACAACTATCATTGGGTCTTGTTATCAATGCCGTCTTACCGGTAGAATTAGTCGATTTCACGGCTTCCACCAAACGCAACTCCGTTCTTTTAAATTGGGAAACTGCCACAGAATATCAGAATAAAGGCTTTGAAATTCAGCGGTCTACTAAAAATGCGCCCAATAATTTTGAACCAATCGGCTGGGTCAATGGACGAGGAAATAGTGAGCTTACACAGTCTTATTCTTATGAAGATACCGAGGTTAAAATGGGCGTTTTATATTATTACCGACTTCGACAAGTGGACGAAGATGAGACAGAGGATTTTAGTAAAATTGTCTCTGCTAAAATTGAGGCTTTTGACCAAATGGTGCGTATTTTTCCAAATCCAGTTGCTAATTTTTTAAATGTCAAATTTGCCGCCTTTGATTTTCCCATTCAAAATGTCAAAATGAGTGTGGTGAATGTGACTGGACAGGTTTTACATCAAGAAACTTTAAATATTTCTGCTGGTGAAATTAATTACAACTTAAACACCGAAGCCTGGAGTGAAGGTATTTATATCTTGCGATTCTTAGTGGATGGCGAAGAATTTATGAAGCGATTTGTGAAGATGTAAGTTTACTGTTGAAAGTAGGAGTTACTTTGAAAGTAACTCCTACTTTATTTGTTCTAAAATTTATTCTAAAGTAACGGGTACTGGCAAAGAATCTGCTACTGATAACAATTTAACAATAGAACAATCCAGCCATTCAATTATTTTTAGAACGGTTTTTGACTATTATTCTATAAATGCTTAACTTTAAGCATTTTACAAAACAAAAGACAGCATTTTTTATTGAAAACATTTAAGAATAATGTCTAATTGAGTAAATAGTCAAAAGCCGAAACCCATGATTGCAAAAAAATATTTTTTCCTTTTCTTCCTATTTTTAAGCTGCCACCTTGCAGTTGGACAAGATTTTTATGACCTCAATCATTTGCCGACTATTGAATTAAATTTCCCGCCGGGAGACTGGCAATATCCACTTCATTATTATCATTCGCGAGACCAAGACGAACGTCATGCAGGCACAGCTATTATTGATGGCGAACGGTTTGACAGTATAGCTGTGAAGTACAAAGGGCAGAGTTCGTATAGCCGTGACAACGAGAAAAATCCGCTGAATATTGATCTCAATTTTTGGCACAAACAAAAATATCAAGCGTATAAAAACCTAAAATTATCGAATGGTAATCTCGACCCGTCGTGGTTGAGAGAAGTATTGGCTTATCAAATTGCGCGCAAATATATGGCTGCGCCAAAGTCTAATTTTGTAAAATTGGTAGTCAATGGCGAATTTCACGGTTTGTATGGAAATACGGAAGCTGTGACGGGTGATTTTGGTAAAAAATACTTGAATGCAGACGATGACAATGTTCGTTTTAAAGGCAATTCTCCTTTCGGGCGATTCAGTGGCGGGGCTTCTTCTTTGGAATATTTGGGCGATGAAGCGTTTATTTATCACAAATATTATGAGCTAAAAAGTGATGATAAAAAAGGCTGGAATGAGTTGGTTAAATTAATTAAAGCCCTCCACAATCGTTCTCAAAAAATCGAGGAAATCTTGGATATGAACAGTGCTATTTGGATGCTGGCCTTTAATAATGTGCTCCTGAATTTGGATAGTTATTCTGATTTTCAACAAAATTATTACCTCATTCAAGACAACAACAGACGGTTTCATTTTGTGTCATGGGATTTAAATTTATCCTTCGATGGTCTTGGAAAACCGTCAGGAACGGTGATGCAACCGAATTACGACCCGCTGAAATTTAAAGAGGACAAACGATTTCCACTTATCAATTTAGTGCTCAATAATCCGACTTATCGCAAGATGTATTTTGCGCACTGCCGCACCATTTTGGAAGAAAACTTTAGTAATAATTGGTACAAAACAGAAGCGGAAGCGCATAGACGATTGATTGATGAAACGGTGAAAGCAGATACGAATTGGCTATTTTCTTATGATGATTTTAATAAAAACTTTACGGAAACCGTCACGCGGGAGATGCCCGCACCTTTTCCTTATCCAGGCATTGTCGAGTTGGCGGAAGCCCGTACTGATTTTTTGAAATCACATCGGGAATATCAAAAAATGCCGCCACTTTTTGGGACACCTAATGCCATTTTTGAAACAATAGATTCCTTGTCAAATGTACGTATTTCATTGCCTGTTTCTAATGTTAAAACAGTGTATTTGATGTTTCGAAAAAAATCTAAAAAGTCGTTTCAAAAAATGGAAATGATATGGAAAGAGAACGAATATTTTATTGAAATCCCTAATGTAAAAAAGAAGTTGGACTATTATTTTTATGCGGAAAACGAGGAAGCGGGTGGCTTTTTGCCAAAGCGGGCAGCGAAGGCGTTTTTTACAAAAAAAAGTAAAATACAAGAATAAAACTTCCTTAGAACGCGAAATAAAACATCTAATTTTTCAAGAGGCAATTGATTAAAAATAACGGTCTGCTATTTTCAAAAAGTAACTTTGGTTTTGGTAACGGGTTTATGTTCCCGATTTTAGAATAAAAACTAGCCTTCAATTTTAGCAACTGAAAGGCATTTTTAACGGTCGTTTTTCATTCCCGACCAACAACTATTTTTCCATTCCCAATCAACTGCTCCTTCTGAAAAACCGAATAAAAATAAATCCCATTCGCCACTCCCTCCAAAGAAAAATTATGCACTTGCTCCCCTTTCTCTAATGAAAATTTCGCCATCTCTTGCCCCAATTGGTTATAAAAAATCATGTCTGAATCCTTCTTCAAATACTCCGATGAAAAAACAGTAAATTCCTTCTGAATCGGATTCGGATAAATAGAAATCTCAAAATTAGGAACAGCAATATTAGTCGCATCATCCAAAATCAACTCGACCTCTCGACAAAATACATCACTTGAATATTGATTGCTCACCGTCAAACACACATTGTAAATGCCATTTTCTAAAAACTCGTGCAGCGGATTCACCTCTGTACTCGTCGCGCCATTATCATCAAAATCCCAAAGCCAGTCGGTTGGTTCGTAAAAAGAATTATCGGTGAACTCTACTAAGAAATTATTGAGACTATCCGATTCATAGCGGAAGCCAGCCAATGGGTCATTGTCTATGCCGAGTGTGTCGCAAGGACTGCCATCCAATGCACCGAGACGGTAGTTGGGGAAGTGGGGCATTGTAAAAGCATTATACGTTGGTAGCTGCACACTATGTTGTCTTACTTCACAGGCTTCACCTGCTTTATTTGGATATTGAATAGCGTGAAGTACATTCTCACCATTGGTACAGTTAGCATATATTCGACCATCGGGTCCGAGTTGACTAAGAAAGAATGTACTGGCAATAGGCGATTGATAGCCATCGTAGATGGCGACGACTTCTTTACTTGCTTCAATATCGTCCGCCCACAGGTCAAATTGGTATATATGCTCTCTGGATGTGATATATAAATATTGGGAATTAGGAGAAATAGAAGTCCCACTTCCAGAAGTCAAATTTGGCACAGAAAAGGAGATATTGTCGGATAACTCACCAGTACATCTATCAAAATCATAAATATATACTCTATCAAGTAATGGTACTTCGTAGCGTATTAGTTTTGTTCCATCTGGTGAAATGACTATTGTTCCATTAGTCCATTCATCTATCTCTGGAAGCATTTCTTGATTAAAAACTGGAACAATATCGTCTGGAGTTAATAATAACGTAAAGTATTTATTTTTTAAATTTTCTGAGCAAATTATCCACCAATCTCTCCCATTTGCGTGTTTAACTGCACTTAACGTACCTAAAAATTCATCATTTAATAATTCTTGGTTTTTGACTACTACCTTTCCCAAACCATTATTGGCTTCTCTATCAATTAAAGTATAATATAAAGTTGATATTTGAAGTCCTAATGTTTGGTGATAATCAATTTTAAGGTGAAAAAGATAAACTAAATTGGGGTGGTTAGGAGCTAATAGATAAAATGCACTTTGAGGAAGAGTATATCCTCCTCCTGTCAATTCATAAGCAATCGGTCCGGGGTTTATACTGTCCCCGTTTTCCATTAATTCATCTACTGCATTCGCTATATATGTACCATCTGTATAGGCAAAAATATTTCCAGTAGAATCAGAGAAGCTGGAAAAAGTTGCATTAATGTTCATCTCTCTATCTTCTTGATAAATAGACGGTGTATTTCCATTAAAATCAATAGTTATTCCTCCTAAATCAGGGTTAGTAGATGACGATTTATAACCCATCATCCAGATATAATCATGGTTTTGAGCATAAGAATTATGAAGTATAAAACTGATGCTGATGAGTATGATAATTGTTTTTGCCATTTTTTTTTAGTAAAACCCTGACTTAGCAATGCACTAAGTCAGGGTCATGAGGTTATTTAATAATGATTAACTTCTCGGAGAAAACAACTTTCTTCGTCTCATCCAATACTTTCAGATAGTAAACACCTTGCATTAGTTGACTGGTAGAAAATTGATGTGTATTTGATTCTTGAGAAATATTCATTTGCAGTACTTCTTGCCCATGAATATTATAAAGCGAAATCGTTTGATAAAGAATGGTTTCATCTTTTTCAAATATAATAGACACTTCATCTTGTGCTGGATTTGGAAATACTTTAAAGGTATTATTCTCTGTATTAGTATTCCCAATATTTCCATTCCCAATAAATAACTGTGCTTGGCTATCACATTGGCCATCATCAAATTCATATTCTGGATACCTTATTAGCATACTTCTTGCTCTGAAAACAGCAGTACCCCCAGTATATGGACATTGGTTTGCGATGTTCTCTAATAGCAATTTCTGGTTATCTTCAAAATCATAAATTCCTTTCGCTATTGTTTCCAAATAAATATTGGTCACAGTTTTTTCATTTGCTTCAAAAATAGCTACTGTGGAAATATCTGTATTTGCATCAATGAAACTACCCCGATGTTTTAAGTCTCCGCGCCAGCCCTGTGCAGATATTTGAAGTTTCCAACTTCAAATTAGTATATTCCACGTCTTTGACGTGATTAATAACAATCAATTTATCAATCCCACATCAGACCAA
>JBLHWU010000007.1:0-47797 GCA_047629355.1 Saprospiraceae bacterium
AAATACCACGAAGGGATATTCGTTCTTTCAAAGAATTTTTGATGAGTGATTTTAGCCGCTCTGATTTCGTATGGTTATTATTCAAAACAAACTGACGACTGCAGCAATTGCAACGATGGTTCTGCTTGCCATAATAAGTATGACTATTCTTTTTTATATTTGTGCTGTGGCAACTTGGACAATATATATACATAAGCTTTGAGTGTGGTTACTACAAAGTTATGATTTGTCTTCGTTGTCACTTTAAAAAGCATTACATTTGATACACCGCCGGATTTTTAAGGGATAAAAACGATTTTGCAAAAATCGTTTTTGTCCCTTAATACCCCTTCCGCGTTGCCGCAGGCAACGCGCACGGTGTCTTTGGAAGCTCGAAAATCTTACGATTTTCTCGCTGCCCAAACTTAAAAGAACCTTCGTTTACACGGTAATAAATCACTTTTCAATAAATGGTGGTGCACATTTGTTATACGACCGATTTTTTTAAAGAAAAACTATCGAAAAAATCTTGTCTAAAAATTTTACCGAATTAAGTACCACGGGTTACTTAACTTGGGTTAACAAATACATTCAATAACATTGCTTTCTACCCGCACCTCTAATGCTGTAAGTCCCAAACCCATTCCCCCGCTGTCGTCACATATCCAATTTTCTCCCCCAATTCCACCCGAATCAAATTCCTAAACACCCGCACCTCATCAAATTCTGTCGGCAAAATGGCTTGTCCCCACTTATCTGTAATCCCCGAAATCAACCCAGGCATTGCATGCACTAAGCCATTTTTCGTCTGATTGATGCGGCTATATTTGGGCTGCACCACCGTCATACCCGCCCGATTGATGACACCCCAGCGATTCCTGATTTTGACAGGGGCAGTCCCTTGGTCAAAGGCTTGAATCTCTTCGTAGTGTTCGTTAAATAAGTTCTTGCCTTTGGCATCACAAAAGTAATAGTTCAGCGTTCGAAAATTACGCCGAATACCCCACGCTTTATACATACCAAAAATGCCCTCGGCATAGAGCTTTACAAAATCTTCGGGCACCGGATTGACGACATTACCAGCCTTATCTAGCCACATTTTGGAAGAATTATTAAACTCATGCAATTGCACAAATGCCAGTCCTTCCGTATAGTTCTCCGCTCGCGCAAACGCTCCTTTAAAGGCCTTTTTATTACTCATGTTTCGAAACTCCCAAGCCAGTTTATTCGCCGACATCACTGCCACCAAGCCATCCGAAACCTCCTTCGCTTCCCGATAAACACAGGGAATCACTTCGCGTCCCTGGGTGTCCACAAACCCATAACCCTTGGTGTCACTCACCCGCGCATAACCGTCATAAAACTCCCCAACAAAAGCATATTTTAGGTCCGTCAAAATCTCGCCTTTGTTGTTGATAAATCCGTTTTTCTGATTGAATTTTTCACGAACCACCGCCACACCATTTTCATCAAAAGGAAAAATCACTTCAAAGTCTTTGGGCTTCAACAACCAATGCCCTTTCGTATCAATCACACCCGTTTTTGCATCATAAACCACTCGCGCAACTTCATTGTTAAAGTCAAAAGCTTTGGTGTACTGCGGCTCGATTTGCGCCTTTCCTGTTTTATCAAAATAGCCATAAAACTTGCCCACTTTATACCAACACAGCCCATCGTTAAACGACCCGACTTCTTCTAAATAAGTAATTTTAGCCGAAGGATTCAAGACTTCTTTTCCTATTTTATCAATAAAAGTCCATTTGTTATCCACGAAAACACCCGCCATACCTTCCGAAAAATTCCGTGCCTCCTCGTATTGACAGGCGATAACTTCATTGCCTTTTATATCCACATATCCCCAAAGCGAATCTACTCGCACCCGACACATGTCATCAAAAAAACCTCCGAATTTTTCGTGTTTCAAACTAATGACTTCATGCCCTTTTTTATTGAAAAATATCGGTTTACTATTTGCAATATTTACTCGCCAACGGTCACGACTGCTACCAAAAGGAGTGATGCTTTTGTGAATAAAATCCAGCAATACCTCGTTTTTGTGACTCACCAGTCCCCATGCGCCATCTTTTTTATTGACCGCCATACTGTCTAAAAATTGGTTGGCATATTCAAACTGTGGCTCAATTACCGTCTGCCCAAGCGAGTCGATATAACCCCATTGGAGGGTCTGTAGTCCATTTTTTTTATAATAGAATTTGGCAGTAGAATTGTTTTCAAACAAGTGGGTTGGCGTCACAAAAAAGCCATGCGTCAGCATTTTAACATTAGAAATGGCAATCTTTTCCTCTTCTGGATTTTCGACAGCTGCGATTCGTCCACCCGTACAAACGCGCGTGATGCCCTGTTGAAAGTCGTCAATAAAATCAAAACGTTGAGCCGTTCCGTTTGCGTTGGTGAGTTGTTGTCCATCGCGGTCAATCAGTCCCATTTTACCTTCCAAATCAATAAAAACCGCGTAGGGTAAACCTCGTTCAAAATCATGTCGCCGCAATCCCATCATATCAAATGGGGTGATAAATTTACCTAAATCATGACTAAACAAAGCCATCGAACAAGCCGTATCCACGGGAAAGCTCGCGTAACTTGCCAGCCTATTTTCCGCAAAAGGCTTCTTCGCAAACACCATCGTCAGCCGCCCATTAGCGATGTGTCGAATCATGTTGAAACTCGGGGGCGTGACTGCTTCTTGCATCTCTTTATTGAAAAGGGCATACCGATAATTCATTTCATTAAACTCAAAAGACCACTTAGAATTTTCAATAAGCGTGGTATCTGAACCATAGCTTGCCCGAAAATTTCGCCGAATCTGCCGCCCTTGTCGCACTGCCGCATTGATGTCGTTTCGCCCAAAACCAACGTCTTGCGTTTTAATATTATACCCAACCCGAAGATTATACACTTCCTCAAAAAACTCCTCACTGATGACCGTATTGGAATCACTCATTTCAAACATCGTCATCGTCTCCCCCGCGAAGCCTTTGATGATGTTACCTTCCCGTTGAAAAGTCTCAAATTTGATAGGAATGATTTCCTCCCCTTGATTATTCACCATGCCCCAATTGCCATCCCGTCGCACCTTTGCCAACCCATCTTCAAAAGGGCTAATGACTTGATAATCCGTCTTAACAATCAAGCCATTTATCAAGGAATAAATGCCCCAAGCTTTGTCTTTAACTCTAAAAAGCGGCGGATTGAATGCTTTAATTTCCTTAAAAGTCGGCGGTAAAATTTCATTACCCAAGCTATCAATAATGCTCCATTTTTCCTTAGCTTTCCCCGTAATATAGCCATGTGAAAGATTTAGAAATCGCTCGTATTTTGTTTCAAAATTAGCCGTATTCTGTTTGTCAAAAAAGAAGAGTTTCCATTCCCAATTTTTACCTTTTACGCCGACTACATGTTTATTCAACTGTCGATATGTCGACCAGCCTTCCTCAAAAAGTTGTTGTCCAAGACTGTCAAAAACCATCCAACGGTCTTCCATATCCTGTGCAAATATGTTGTTGGAATGCAAGGCAGCGATGTTTTTAAACCCATAAGGAAGAAGTTGTTTGCCCTTTTTCGTAAACAATCCCCACCGTTCCGAATCTTTCCATTCGTTCACTTGAAAATAATCTTGCACCGGATTGGACAACTTCACCCGCCCAAATTGTGGGGCAATCAATTCTCCATTCTCCAAATCAAAAATACCCCAAGCTGTATCTTTTTTTACTTGAAAATACTTAGAGGAAATAACTCCCTCACTCATAATTAACTGAAAATCATCATATTGTGAAAATATAAAGCTATTTCCTTGCGCATTTATTAATTGAAATCCCGTATCCGACCGTACTGCAAAAAGGTTGGTATTAATGGGACGAATCTCCAACCAATCTGGTGAAACGACCTCAACTCCGTTGCCATCAATTGCCCCTAATTTCCCATCAATCTCTACCAAACGATAAGGAGATATAGACGAAATACCTCGATTCCAGCGCAGATTTTTATCAGCAATCGCATCGTATTTTGGTTCCAATACGACCTCGCCTTGCTGGTTCATATAGCCCCAAAGATGATTTTGCTTGATAGGGTAGAGGGTGGAAATTTGCGCAAAGCTGTAAGTCGAAAGGAATAAGCATAGGAAGGTAAGGAGTTGGCGCATGGTCTTTTTTTAAATAAAAAATTAAAGCAATGAACAATTAGCAATGAACAATGTGCAATGAGGACACTTGTTAATAATTGCACATTGCACATTGTTTTAAACGTTATCAATCATCCCCTGCAAATCCTTTATAGACGTAACGCCATCTGCAATCACCTTCATTTTAAAAGTAAATTCACCATTTTTAGCATTCGCCAAAGCATCGCGATTCGCTGCAAAATCTGTTTCGGTGAACGCTGCCAATTTATTACCAGGAAGTACGGCAACCAATAGATTTTCCTGACTTGGGTCGAAGCCAAACTTATCCCAATCTTCCATCGAAAATGCTACCACACTACGACGGTCGCCCGTAATCAGATAAACCGGAATCATGTTTTTGACTTCAGGCGAAACCGTTCCAAAATCAAAATTTGCCATCATGCGAATGTTGTCGCGACTCTTCATCAAAATATCGTAATTGTGAATACCCATGCCCGCAATCGCGAACGACCGGACAAATTTTGCTTGTTGGATATACAACTCTTTTTGTTGTTGAATATCACCTGCACCTGCTTTATAGGCAGTCAAGTTCTGCTGATATTCCGCCAAGGATTCCTCAAATTGATTTCCTTTTTGCGAAGGCACCACATCCATCAAAAATTGCTTCGCATCATTCGATAAAACCATTTGGTATTCATTTGAGCGCTTGCCTTTTTTCAATTCCACATAATCCCATTCTTCTTTGTAAATCCACTTGTTTTTACGTGGACTCATTTTCTCGTTACTGCCACTGTATTGCCACACGATACCATTCATCTTTTGCAACGCTGGAAATGCTTTATAATTGACATCAAAGTTCAACGCAGGCTTCTTTTTATCAAATTTAACGGGCTTCACCGGCGCAACCAATTTCTTCGTTTTAGCTGCTTTCTCTAGAACTGCCAACTGCTGCTGAGCCGCTGCTTTCTTTGGATTTAAAACAGGATTGTTTGTCCCTGCATTCAGCCACTTGCCCGCTTTAGCATCATAATTCCAAAAGTCATACGTGCCATCTACATTAGACGCCATATTGACCATAATCTCTTTGTTTTTAGCCAACTGCACCGGTAATTCAGCGACATAAGCGTTGATTTCAAACATCCCAGCAGTCTGCATATACGCTTCCTGACCGTCCGCCTGCATCACTTTCATCGGTATGCCGGACGCCAAAACATCCGCTGCATTGTGAAACTCTCGATACCGCAATTCAATGTCTTCCGTCACTGGATTTCCGTTGATATCAACGAAGGCATCCGCTGGGATTTCAATAATGGTACCGTTTTCGAGTTCAATGGTTTTAGCTGCATTGGCCGGGACTTCAAAGGTGTGAAAAGCTACATCGACAGCTTTCAATCGAGGTGCAACGGTGTATTGTGTCCCATCGGTTTCTGCTGTTTCTACTGCCGAAATATCATGGGTTGGAGGTGTTTGATTTTGAGTCGAATTTTCATTTTTACAAGAAAACAAAAGGAGTGCAAAACAAGTTAGGAACAAACCTATTTGTAGCTTTTGGAAGCGCATAATGAATCGTTTTAAATTAGAAAATTAGTTAAGTAACACGTACTAATTAATTATTGTAAGAAAGTCGTCGAATCAACTTTTTTACTTTAATAATGACGTAAAACCGTTTTTATGATGGGTGTTACACTCTTATTAATGAGGAAGTTTGGAAAAGGAACAGGTGGGTTGACGTTTTGAGGCTTTTTTGTTGATTGTATTTATTTACCTTGACAATTATATTCTAATACATTTGAGCGTACTTCGTCAACTTCCTAGTAGATTTTATAAATGCCTTTTTCTAACTTAATTCTTCCATTAACAGCTTGAGATTCAAAATATAATTTAGGATAAAAGGATGTTTTAGTTGACTTTCTAGGAAGAATATTCTGCATGCTAACCAGACCACATGCTTGATTCAAATTAGGGATTTTTGAACCATTTGGCCCTACCACTACCACTACCACTACCACTACCATAGAAAGAGAGGAATGTAACTTCTGGTCAGAAAAGGAAAGCGTCTTGTATTTATTTAAATTTTTGAGTGCTCCAACAAATACATCTTTGTTACCAATGGTATCTCGCATTGGTAGTGCCACAAATGTGCACTTTTACAGTTTAGGTGCTTTTGTCCCTTAATATCCTTTCCGCGTTGCCGCAGGCAACGCGCACTGTATTTTTTGAAGCTCGAAAATCTTACGATTTTCTCGCTGCTCAAACTTAAAAGAACCTTCGTTTACACGGTAATAAATCACTTTTTAAATAAATGATGGTGCACATTTATTACACTACCAAAGTCCTTTTGCCCGAGCACAATCTGTGTCGGAAGTAATAATAGAGTGGCAAAGATTAGCTTTTGAAATAGCATGAATTGCAGGTTTTAAAGATTATTAAACTATTGCTGTTCAGTACAGTGAAACAAAAGTTAGCTTCTCTTCTAAGCTTGTAATTTATTGACCGTTAAATAGCTATAAAATATTTTGGAAGTTATTTAAAATCAATGATTTACGTTTACTAACTTTTCAAAGTTTAGTAAACGTCTTTCCAGCTATAGAAAGGTAGTCCAAAGGTCTTCTTGAATTTACAGAATCCTGAAAGGATTGAATATGAATAACCATGGATGGAATCCATGGAAAAAGAAGGCGTTTTCAAAAATCCTGAAGGGACTGAATATCAATGTTTTATATTGAATCCCTCCAGGATTTCTAAATAAACTCAAGCCCCCGAATTTCATTCGGGGTTATTCATATTCATCCGCTTCACGGATTTTTGTTTAGTAAATTTAGAATTTACGAAAATAGACTTTATGAATGGCGACTCTGGATAATTCGCAAAATATTGATTATCAATTATTTGCAATTATAAAAAAGCTACTCATTCATAAAGTCTAATAATAATCTGGCATCTGCTTTTTTGTACACCAGTTTTATTACTGCAAACCAATTGCTGGTTTTTAGCAATTCAAAAATGCTACTCCTTCCCCTTTTTATTATCCAAAAAATCCTCCTCCACTTTCGCTACCTTCTTATCCATGGCCAACCTTGCCGTCCGCGTTTTCTTCTGGTCATTATTGGATTCGTAAACGCAGTAATTCTCGTATTTCGTCGGGTCTTTTTCCGCCCAAACATCCTTACCGATATTGCATAGCGTGATTAATTCCTCATAAATTAGATTGCCTTTATCCACGCGCAACTCTACCGAAATATCACGGTCTGCGACCTTATCATGCTGCAAATTAACCGCACGTTCAAACTCTTGGGCCGATTCGGTAATCCTTGTCAACACCGATTCATTCACGCCAGCTTCTGCAATAAAATCCATCTGTTGCCGTGCCACTCGAATAACTCGACGACCACAAAATACCAATTGTGCATCCGTCATATCACCCATCTTTGCCGTCCCAAATTTTCGGTAACGCCCCGTTCGATTGCTATATTTCATGCCTACTCGAGTCATCAAACTGCGAATCGCGCCTTTCAATTTCTCGCAAGCTTTGAATTTCTTATCCGTCAAAATCATCTGGTCACCCACCAATTCATCATCCGCAGGTAAGTCCCGAAATCGGTCGCACATGCCTTTAAATTTCTTCAAGCGTTCGAGGTCGTATCCATAGCTTTTAAAATAAGCGATGTCGCGGTGGGCGTATCGAATGCGTTCCGTGCTTTGTAAATAAAGGTCGGCATCGGGAAAGTTATGTTTTCGGTTCGTATGTTGCTTCTTCATTGCGTATCAATTTTTTACAAATGTAAAAGGTTTGAAGGAATAAAACAAATTATTTTGTAATAAAAACATAATAGATTACTTTAAAATAAATTTTTACTCCTTTTGAAATTTCTGCTTAATAAAATTAAGTCAAAAATGGGAACACTGCGAAATACTTCCGTTCAAATTTTTTGAACTGCTTGGGCTATGTCAAGTGAGAACAAAGGCACGCTTTAGGAAGTAGGGGAAAAATAACCTATTCCCTTGAGTTCTATTTTCTTTCGGATTCCTAATCGAGTGTACCGCAAACTTTTAGTTTGCGCTTGTCGTGCTTGAGCAAATAGGGTTGAATACCCTCGATTACTTGACCCGACAAAAAATAAAAATCATAATATGAATTGATATTTGCATGTTTTGACAGTTGAGAAGCGAGAAAATCGCAAGATTTTCGAGCTTCAAAAAACACAGTGCGCGTTGCCTATGCCTACGGCAACGCTTGTGTCCCTCAAACTCCCTTTGAAAAACAAATAACATATTATCAAAAATATTTTTTGTCGGGTCGAGTAAAAGATTTTACCAAATTAATTACCTCGCATCACTTAAGGAACGCGAAATAAATTAAGTGTAGATTCTTGGAAGTGAGGTTTTATTCTCCCTTTTTGCTTTGAAAATGCGATTTATGTTGATATAATGAGCGTTTTTAAAGTAAAAAATGAGGACAAAGTATCCTGTCAAGAATCTACAGTTATTTTTTATCACAAGATTGTACCCTTTAATCCGTTCTAAAGTTGCCTGTTACATTTTTTTGAACCTAAATTTTAACTGTCCCGACATTTATGCGCTATATTGCACTCTTCGTTTTATTGATTATGCTTGTTGTTGAGGCTTCCGCCCAGCAATTTTTTCCAGTTAAAGTAAATAAAAAGTGGGGTTTAATGAATGCGGATGGCAAGATTGTATTGCCACCCAATTACAACGCGATTGGTGAGTTCAAGCAATTTGGCTACGCG
This sequence comes from Saprospiraceae bacterium, assembly GCA_047629355.1. Classification (GTDB taxonomy): domain Bacteria; phylum Bacteroidota; class Bacteroidia; order Chitinophagales; family Saprospiraceae; genus CAYUNA01. The sequence goes on from JBLHWU010000007.1 coordinate 8,866, forward strand.
GTCATGCAACGCGAAGGTGGCGTGGGAATGTTGAATAGCCAAGGAAAAGAAATTGTTCCACCGATTTATGATGATTTAAAAACATTGGATTCGACGCTGATTTCAGTAATGAAAGATGGCAATTGGCGAGTAATAAATTTGCAAGGAAAAACGGTTTTAGAGCCAGGTTATGGGCAGGTAAAAATAATGGACAAGCAATTTTTAGCATTCAGTTTAAATCACCGTTGGGGCGTGGTGGATATCAATGGAAAGAATATTGCCGAACCAAAATACGAAAGTGTAGAGATTTTCAAAAAAGATTACTTTCTAACCAAATTAGATGGGGAATTAGGCCTTTTGACAAAGAAAGGTACTGTAATTTTACACCCCTCCGCAGACGAAATTTCTATTTACAATCCAGACCTTTTCTTTTTTAAAACGACTAAAAATAGCCGTTGGGGTGCAGTCAATCGCCAAGGTGATTTGGTGGTTGCTAATAATTTTGAGTCCTTTAGCAAAGTCGATAAAAACTTCCTAAAACTCATTGGAAAACGTAAAGCATATCTATTTTCCACCTATTTCAACACTATATTAACACAAGGCGATTACGAGACTTATTATCCGTTTTCTAATGATTATGTGATTGCCAAAAAGCAACGATTGCTAGGCTTGATTGATGAATGTGGAACCGTAAATTTGCAGCCGCGTTATCATGAAATTCAAGCCTATGCAGAGGGACTTTTTCGTGTCAATTTGAACGGAAAATGGGGCGTAGTTGATGAAAACGACCAAGTTGTCATTGGGTTCGATTATGATTATATCGCGCCGATGAAAGACAATTATTGTGTGGTGATTCAAAACAAGAAATTAGGCGTTGCTAATTATTTAGGAAAAGTAGTTGTTCCAACCCATTTTGATAAAATTGAATTAGAAACTGACCGTGCTAAAGCTTATTTGAAAGGGGCATTGCAAGTTTTTAATTTCAATGCAGCTAGTGAATTATCCAATGTCAATCAATTTGACAACTTTTTTACGCTAAAAATTGGTAAAGCAAAAGAAATTGACCCCTCTCGACGCTTCAATACTGAAAACCAATACGTTTTAGAGAAGTTTGAATGGTTTTATTCTCCAACACACGACAAATGGGGACTTCGCCGATTGGACGATGGTTCCGTTCAGATTGAACCTGCCTTTAATGAAATACGCGTACAAAAAGAGTTGGGACTGACGCTGGTCGGTATCGAACAGTTTTCCAATTACGATTTTGACCGCACTTCCTACCGCTTTGAAATGGCATATGGACTGGTCAATAACGATGTAGGTTTGTTGGTCAAAGAAGTTGATTTATTGGATTTGCGAATGTCCGATTTCGAGAAAGGATTACCTACTGCAAGATGTGTTTTTGCCAACGGACGCTACGGTTTGATTAACAGAATTGGAAAGGTTTTAATCAAAAATTACGGTTATATCGGTGAATTTAATGATGGCTTAGCGCGCATGAGTGTGAAAGGTAAAATGTCGGGAAGCATGAAAGAAAAGAAGCATACACTCGGTAAGTTGCATGAATTTCTGAGTGAAATGATTGCCCCAGCTTGGTGTACTGACTTTACGCTGTATGACAAAAAATTTAGCCAAAATGCCATGGTGACTTGCGAAGGCTGTTCGTGGGGATATATTGACACCATTGGCATGGAAATTATTCCTGACCAATATACCTTTGCTAGTGACTTTGTTAGTGAAGTGGCCATCGTAGAATGTGAGGGAAAATGGGGTTTGGTGAGCAAAAAAGCGAAAGAACTCATCCCTTGTAATTACGACGGCGTGAGCTTCATGGAACACACCGACAACACGATTATTCGGGTGTATAAAAAAGATGAAAAATATGGACTTATCGACACTTTAGGTCAACTTTGTGTGGATTTGAAATACGACGAAATTGGGTCTTTTTACGAAGGTCGATTGGCTGTGAGATATAAAGGATTCTGGGGTTTCGTAAATAAAGATGGCATCGAAGTTATTCCTTCTCGCTTTAATGATGTCGGTAATTTTAGTGATGGCTTGGCAACAGCAAGAATCGGGAACGATTGGGGCTATATTGATAAGATGGGTGAAGTTGAAATTGATTTTAAATATAGTCAAGCCGGTAATTTTATTGACGGCATTGCTTATGCAAAAATGGAATCACAACCTTTTGGCTATATTAACAAAGCCAACAATTGGGTGATTGAACCGCAATTTCCAAAAGCCTATGATTTTAACCCTTTTGGCGTAGCACGAGTAGAAGAAGTGATTGGCAAATATTATAAGACAGGCATTATTAATAAAAAAGGAGATATCGTTGTCAAACCGAAATTTGTTACGATTTCTCCTTTTGATAAAAATGGCTTGGCAGTCGCGGCTTATGGCGGTGTTCCAACCAAATTTGGTATCATTGACTTGAATGGAAAAATGGTGACGACTCAACATTTTGGCGGCATCGGACAATTTAACGAAGGTTTTGCCAATACCATGAATAAAGGCGGCGTCGGCTATATTAATACCGAAGGGCAAGTAGAAATCTCTAATCAATTCCTCAAAGCAGGTAAATTTTCGGAAGGAAAAGCCTTTGCACAGGACGCTGAAACGGGCAGATATGGTTATATTAATCAAGATGGAGAATGGGTGATTGAGCCAAAATTTTCGCGTTGTTTGGATTTCAAAGATGGCAAAGCGGTCGTTTTTCAAGGCAATAAGAAAGCGGGTTTGATTGATGAAACCGGCAAATTTATGATTGAACCAAGCATCAATCAAATGCTGATTTTCTCGGAAGGTCGCGGTTTGGTGATGGATTATAGCAATGGGTTTTATTACATTACCGACCAAGCTAATATTTATGACGGCTTTTACGAAAAAGCCGGTAAATTTGAAAATGGCATCGCGGTGGTCAAAAGTGAAGGTCGCTGGGGCATTATCAATCAAAAAGGTATTGAAATTATTCCACCGAAATATGATAAAATTGAGGCGTTTGAAAACGGTTATGCACGAGTCCGCATTTCAGGATTCAGTGGCTTAACCAATTTGAAAGGAGAACTTATTGTACAACCTGATTATGAATATATCAGCTACGCAGGGGAGGGTTTGTTTCGAGTAGAAAAAGATGATAAAATTGGTTATTATAATATGGACGGTGGATGTGTTTGGGATTTAAGAGAATAATAGCCGATGGACGGCACACGGACGGAATAGGCAAAAAAATAGGTCTTACTTTTAATAGTAAGACCTATTTTTTTATTCAGAATTCAAGTACTTGGACATATTTATTCCGTGTATAAGACGGTGAACTTTAGTCCACCATTAACTGATTATCAACATACTGTGGACAAAAATCCACAGTCCTATGACCGAAGTAATTCTGTCCAAATTCTTACTTCATTGTTTTCATAAATGCACTCGGTACACCTTTCATCGACACATCTTCTTTGGTTTCTGTACTTGCAAAATCAAACTTAAATTTTGCAAAATCAGCGACCATAATTGTCATTTTGGAATCAACGGCTACCCCACTCTTTACTTGGTAGTCCAAACCATTTTGCATCAATCTTCCTAAAGTTTCCTGTAAAACCTTCGTACTTTCCACATCTTTATCTTCATACGCCGTTTCAAAACGGAAAATTATGCTTTGCACCTCCGAATTCACTGCCGACATCTGCTGTGTATCATTGGCTTGATTGTGTATTTGTTGACGTTCGGCATCTGATTTTCGAGCGTTTTGTGCTGTTATATCTTGAGAAAAAGCAAAGCTCAGAATTAAGGCTGCGAACAATGTATATTTTTTCATGTTGCTATTTTTTTTTAATTAATTTATTATTTCGTATTTGAAAAACTACCTTTGTCGCTTCAAAAACGAAAAGTGGTACAATAGATTTATTACTCAAATAGTAACAGTCATCTGAAAATATCCTTTTACGCTATTTTTTAAGAAAAAAATCGAAAAAATCGAAATTTCAGCTAACTATTCCTAATGGAATGACAAATCTAATTATTTGAACCCAAAAATACAAACAAAATCGGCAATTGCCAATGAGAAGTCCGCTAACTGAAAAATACTTGCCAAAAAAATTGTCTGAAACAGAATTAGACGACTATCTCGCGCGTGGTTGGTATCGACTGGGGGCGCAAATTTTCACTTGTCAGTATTTATTTTTTGAAGAAAAATTGTTCTCGCCCGTTTGGATACGATTGCCACTAAAAGGATATGCATTTAGAAAACGAATGCGCAAAATTTTCAATCGAAATGGACGAAAATTTACGGTAGTTATTCAACCACAAAATTTGACCGACGAAAAAGAGGAATTATACCAAAAGTACCGCAAAGGTTTTCATTCACCGATTGGCATTACTTTAATTTCTAATTTGCAGGATACGGCTAAAACAACAGTTTACGACTCGCAAGAAATCTCTATTTATCACGAAGGAAAATTAGTTGCTTGTAGCTTTTTTGACATTGGAGAAAAAAGCTTAACTAGCATTTTAGGCTTCTATGATTCTGATTATCAACAAGATAGCTTAGGATTTTATTCAATGCTTTTAGAAATTGAATGGGGTATGGAAAATGATTATGAGTATTATTATCCAGGCTATATCGTGCCGCAATATCCAAAATTTGATTATAAACTACGCATCGGTAAACCCGAAGATTTAGAATTTTATGACCTCCGCGACGATACTTGGCAAGGGTATGATACGTATGATGAAAACAAAACACTTACCCTTGAAACGGGACAAAAGTTAACCGAATTGAGTAAATTATTGGTAGAAAATGGGGTAAGCTCCAATCTTTTATTTTATCCTTGTTACGAGCCTTATTTGGTCAAAATGTATCAGTTAGAAGCGATGCAATCCCCGTTGTTTTTGTCCTGTTTTTCAGATTATTTCATGCAACCGCAGTACATCATTTTTTACGACTATTTCAAACAGACTTTCGGATTCTACGATTGCACGATTTTAGCAGAACAACATCAAAATTCCGATGACGGTAGCCAAAATGCAGGGGAAATGCTTGATTTCTTAAAGCAACCAAAACTTATTTTCGAATCAGGATTGCCGCAAGCAATGGTCATTTTATTGAAAAAATTACAGCTAAAATTAATGGCAGTTGAGTTTGCAAAAGTGGAAAAAGCAGGAAAATAGTCCGCATATTATGAAGTTTTTAAACCTATTTCATTCCTTAGACGTCGTATATTTATAATCGCTTAAAATACTAACAACCAACACTTTAAACTTATTTTTTATTTAAAAAAACCACTTAGGAATCGAAACAAGACTATCTTCAATCTTATTTTGTTAGAAAAAATTTTGCCAAACCTAATTTTGTATATATATTTGCAAGACAAAATCATTCAGAAATAACAATCTACATATCCTTCTCTTTAACTTTTTACAGCTTTATAAAATAATTGCTTCGGCAGTCATTTTGTAAGTCTATTTTTTATTCAAAAGAACGCATTCTCTTTATCAGTAGCTTTAGGAAGTTGGTAATAAATGATTTACCCACTCTGGTTCGTTATAGTGGAAATCTTCATTTACGTCCACCTCCCTTAGGAACGCGAAATAAGTAATCTTACATTTTTGAAAGGATATTTAGTCCCTGTTTTTCACTTTAAAAATGCTCACTATATCAATATTAAGTGGCAGTATTTAAAGCAAAAATTGAGAATAAAACCTCACCCCCAAAAATCTACACTTATTTATTTCGCGTTCCTTGTTTACCTGTAAATTATTAAATTTTATGAAAAGAATTTCTACTACTGTAAAGATGATTTTATCTATTTGTGCTATTTTTATTATTTTTGGACAAGCCAATGCGCAAAATAGATTTTTAAAAGGAACCGTCCTTTTGAAGAACGATGTAGAAGTTGAAGGGTTGATTCAAGACAATGACTTATCGGTCTATAGTCGATTGATTGCTTTTAAAAAAGGTAAGAAATCGAAAGACATTCAAGTTCTGAATCCTGAAATGATTAAAGGATTTATTACAGACAATGGTCAAAAACATGCTTCCATCCATGTCAATTTTGCGTTTCAAACCAAAGGCGGAATGACACACCAATATAGTGGTACGCGCTTCGTTCGTGTATTGCAGGAAGGCAAGATTAGTATTTATGAATTGCGAGATTTGAACGCGAGAGCTTGGTTTATTCAAAAAGAAGGCGAGCAGCTAGAATTACTTTCTTTGAATCGAAAATTAGTAGATAAAGAAGTGGCTATTTTGGTCAACAACATTTCAGATTGTGGCTGTATAGATTATGATGAGACTTTACCAACCAAAATGAACGATGTCGTCGCAACAGTAGCAAAATACAATAATTTTGTAGATTCACCGATGTTTGGTGTAGCTGCAGTTTTGGAAACGAGTGAAATGGAAAGACCTTAGACGGTTGACAGCGAACAGTAGGGACAAGAAAAAATGGCTGATGAGTAAATTCATCAGCCGTTTTTTATGCTCACGACAGAAGTCATCCCGAATTTTAACTTAGAAACGTGAAATAAATAAATTCAACATTTAAGCGATTTCTTTTGCCCTTATTTTATCTAAAAAGGTATAATTAAAAGGCTGTTTATGTTCAAAAATTGTCCATTTATTTTCAATTTCACTGATGGTATTCTGAATATTTGTTCCTTCTAATCGAACGGTTATCAAGGGGTCAGCACCGCCGAAAAAATTGCGCTGATTCTGGATAAAAAATAATGGCGAAGTCGTTTAGTGTAATGATTGAAAATGAAAATATTTGACGACTCCGACAATGGTATAAACGGATGGCGCATCCGCGTTTGGGTTCAACATACTGTCATTACTGACTAATTTTGTACCGATTGACGTAATCAACCCCATTTCTTTCACAGCAGATTCGTTAATAACGACCGACAAGGTATCCATAAAATTATCGGAAAACGGACGCCCCGTAGCCATTTCAATGCCCATACATTTGACATAACCTTCATCAACCAACATACCCCACGTCGTCATTTCGTTGACTCGCGGCTGCTTCATAGACAGACCAAAATAGTAGCCATCAGAAGTCGTATTGCAGCCACCGACCGCCGAATTTGATTTTTCTCCTCAAAGAATTCTTCCCCTTTTTTAAAAGTTGTACTCCCACCAAATTCAGCCAAGCGACAAACCGGTTCTACTTCTGGAAATTCTTTTGCCAAAATACCTGCATAACCTGCGGGCATAATCGCATACTTCCGCTCCCGACCAGGGTATTTTCGAATCAAGCCCATGTGGTAAATCTGTTCGCCATCCTCATGATAGTCGTCATAACTCAACTCATCTTGCACAAACATCAAAATCAGTAAGCAATTCAAATAGCCAAGCCCAAAATATTAATAATGGAATAACTTTTATTGCGAATAAGGTGGCGAAGGTCCATTTTTAGGTAATTTTTAAATATAGCTTTTTTTGAACTTAAGAATAAGGTTTGTACCAAGTTTTGAAATAAAAGAAAATTTTAACGCTGATTCGGCTGATTAAACTGATTCAAGCAGGTCAGGTGCGGCATTAGACCTAATTTGAATCCATAAAATCAGTTTAATCAGCGTTAAAAACTCCTAACGATTATAGCATTTTCAAAATTTCGTACTCCCCTTCATTAGGAATTAAGAATGAGCCTTTTACAAAATGAAATTAAAGGATTAACTATAAAAAGGACATCAAGTAATGTTCCAATGCTATAATACCCTGTTTTTCAACATTTTATAAAATAGCTGAAAACAAATATTGGTTCATAATCGTACATTTTTTGTTCAAAAATGAACATTTCGATTCAGATTTATATTTATAGAAAGCTGCTATTTTGAAGAAAAAAGAAAGCAATCCATAAAATTCTTAAAAATTGAAAAGATACCTCTCTTTGTTGAGAGAATGACAAAAGATTTTCTGAATGACAAATTTAGAGGGTGTATATTTGCGCCGCTAAAACCACCAAAACCCGAATCTTTTATGTTAAAAAAAAGAAATAAGCTATTTATGAAAATTAAATCTACATTTTTTACAGTGCTCGCACTCTTGTTAGCGTTTTCTGCATTTGCTCAAAATGGGGGCATTATCCGGGGAACAGTGTATGATAAAGAGTCAGGAGAGCCAATTATTTTTGGAACGATTCAATTGCAAGGCTCTGATATCGGCATCAATACAGATGTTAATGGTTTCTATAGTATTGGTAATGTGCCGTCAGGTAGTTATAACTTGATAGCAACCTATGTCGGTTATGATAGCACGGCGGTTGAAATAGTGGTAGATGGAGCAAAGATTTACACTCGAAATCTCTATATGACTACAGATTTAGGTATAGACTTGGGTGAAGTCGTCGTTTCCGCCCGAACAGCAAAAGCAAAAACGGAGGTACAGGTTTCCACAATCACTGTGAGCAAAAAGCAACTCAAATCGCTGCCTTCTACGGGTGGCACGGCTGATATTGCACAATATTTGCCAGTATTACCGGGGATTATTTCTTCGGGTGATCAAGGTGGACAGATATATATACGGGGTGGTTCGCCAATTCAAAATAAGATTTTATTGGATGGAATGACGATTTTTAATCCATTTCACTCGATTGGCTTTTTCTCTGTTTTTGAAACAGAAACCATTCGAAGTATGGACGTTTTGACGGGTGGATTCAATGCTGAATACGGTGGAAGAATTTCTGCGATTGTCGATATCAAAACGCGGGAAGGAAACAAAAAACGTTTTTCAGGTTTGGTCTCTGCCAATCCTTTTCAAGCCAATGCCCTGATAGAAGGTCCGTTGAAAAAGTTTACGGAAGGTGGCGGAAGTACTTCTTTTATGTTTACTGCCAAACAGTCATTTATTGACGAAACTTCAACACAACTATATCCTTATGCCAGCCAAAACGATACTTTAGGTCTACCCTACAGCTTTAGAGATTTGTATGGAAAAGTGTCCTTTTTATCTAATAATGGAAGTAAGTTAAATCTATTTGCTTTCAATTTTACGGATGATGTAGATTTTGCGGACATCACTTCTTTAGGATGGGACAATACTGGTGTCGGTGCTAACTTTACCTTAATTCCACCAAATGCCAACATCGTAATGGGTGGTAATTTTGCCTTTTCAAAATATGATTTAACTTTGGGAGAAGCGGACGGCGCGCCGCGAGAAAGTGGAATTACAAGCTATAATGCAGGATTAAATTTCACCTATTTTGGTTTTAATAATGAACTTAAGTATGGGTTTGACTTTATAGGCATGAACACCAATTTCAAATTTAAAAACTTCCGAGGCATTACTTTTGAAAACGAAGATGATACGTCTGAATTGGCTCTGTATGCTAAGTATAAGCAGAAAATCGGTAATTTAATTATCGAACCAAGCATTCGATGGCAATATTATACGGGACAGAAAAAAGCATTTTTTGAGCCGCGTATTGGTATGAAATTCAATGCAACAGAAAGGATTCGTTTCAAACTAGCGGGTGGATTTTATAGCCAAAACTTGATTAGTACCGTCAATCAAAATGATGTCGTCAACTTGTTTGTTGGATTTTTAACCGGACCGGAAGAAGATATTTTTGAACCAGGTACTACGGAAGAAACTGACCATAATTTACAGACGGCGATTCACGGTATTTTTGGAGTGGAGGTAGATTTGATGAAAAATTTAGAATTGAATGTTGAGCCATATTTCAAAGATTTCACTCAATTGATAGAATTGAATAGAAACCGTCGAAGCGCAACAGAGCCGCAATTTGTAAAAGAAACTGGATTGGCGTATGGTATTGATGTGAGTTTGCGATATGAGACTAAAAACCTTTATTTGTGGGGAACGTACTCCTTGGGTTACGTAAATCGAGACGATGGAATTCAGGAATTTCCAACTGTTTTTGACCGTCGTCACAATGTAAACTTATTGGCAAGTTATACGTTTGGTCCTAAAGACAATGGCTGGGAAGCAGGTATTCGATGGAACTTAGGTAGTGGATTTCCTTTCACCAAAACGGCTGGTTTTTATGAAGACATTCCATTGTCTGACGGTGTCACCACTGATTATTTGAGTGAAAATGGTGACTTAGATGTGATTTTTGATGAAGATAGAAATAATGGTCGTTTACCCTATTATCACCGGTTGGATGTTTCTTTGAAGAAGCATTTCAAAATTTCAAAGTACACGCGAGTAGAAGCTGTAGCGAGTATTTCTAACTTATATGATAGAAGAAACATTTTCTACTTCGACCGGGTACGTTACGAACGAGTGAATCAATTGCCTATTTTACCAAGTTTGGCTGTGACCTTGTACTTTTAAGGATATTCAGAAGTTTTGATTTTTAGATATTTGGATGTCCAAATGTTTAAAAATTCAAATTTCCAATATTTTTTTTATCTTTGCTCGCATTCTGATAAGTAAAATATTATGATTAATCAGGTAAAAATTTTAGACAAGATTTTTTCGTTATTTTCCTTTAAAAAAGGCTCGAACAAGCCTTTTTTAAAGGAAAATAACGAAAAAAGATATTTAAAAATTACCTTATTAATTATTACCTGTTACTTAACCTTCAATTAATTGGTGAGTTTATTTTAAAAAATTAACTCATCAGTCTAAAAATTAACTTCATTTCGTATGAATTTGCACGAATTTCAAGGAAAAGAATTACTAAAAAGTTATGGTGTTGCTATCCAAGAAGGGATTGTTGCGACAACAGTAGAAGAAGCAATGGCTGCTGCCACTCAAGTTCGTAAAGATACGGGCACGGAAGGTATTATGGTCAAAGCTCAAATACACGCAGGTGGACGTGGAAAAGGTGGCGGAGTAAAATTTGCTAATAACGACGACGCTGTTAAAGAACACGCAAACAATATCCTCGGTATGATGTTGAAAACACCGCAAACGCCAGGTGGCATGGACGGTGAGGGTAAATTGGTGGGCAAAGTTTTGATTGCAGAAGATGCTTACCGACCGGATTTTGATGCTTGTGAAGAGATGTATGTTTCTATTTTGATGGATAGAGAGAAGAAATGTAATGTCATCATTTACTCGACTGAGGGTGGAATGGACATTGAGACCGTTGCAGAAGAAACGCCACATTTGGTCCACAAAGAATACATCGACCCAATGTTGGGCTTATTGGGTTTCCAGACTCGAAAAGTAGCTTTTAACTTAGGATTGAGTGGCGCGGCGTTCAAGGATATGACTAAGTTTATTGCAAAATTATACAAAGCATTCGTTGGTTCGGATGCAGCTATGTTTGAAATCAACCCAGTTATCAAAACAGCAGATGACCGAATTGTAGCAGTTGATTGCAAGGTTTCTTTGGATGCAAATGCGTTGTTCCGTCACAAAGATTTGGCAGCAATGCGGGATACTACGGAAGAAGATCCGACGGAAGTAGAAGCACAAAGCTACGGCTTGAACTTTGTCAACTTGGACGGAAACGTTGGTTGCATGGTGAACGGCGCAGGTTTGGCAATGGCAACAATGGACATCATCAAATTATCAGGTGGTGAGCCAGCTAACTTCTTGGACGTAGGTGGTACCGCGGATGCAGCTCGTGTTGAGCAGGCATTCCGAATCATTTTGCGTGACCCAGCGGTTAAGGCGATTTTGATTAATATTTTTGGCGGTATCGTTCGTTGTGACCGAGTGGCGCAAGGAGTAGTTGATGCTTACAAAAATATGGGTAACATTACCGTTCCAATCATCGTTCGTTTGCAAGGTACAAATGCAGATATTGCGAAAAAAATCATTGATGAGTCAGGTTTGGCGGTACATTCTGCAACTTTATTGCAAGAGGCAGCGGACTTGGTGAAAGAGGTTTTGAAATAAGAAATTGATATAAACGATATATATTAATGAATCCGTCTGTGCTTGCGCAGACGGATTTTTTTTGCTCGAAAATAATTATTTCCTTTAATCAATGTGACTTGACCAAAGGAGTTTGAGGGGCAGATTTTGGTTACGAACTAGAATCTGCCCCTCAAAAACACACAGCGCGCTGCCTGCAACAGCTCGAAAGGAGGACTTGAGGAAGAAAATGGTTTTAAAACCATTTTCTTCCTCAAACTCCCTTTTTGCAAAATAACATAACAAATTAGCCTATAGTCTGCGCTTTTTCCGTTTAAGGAACTTAAACAAAAAAATGACTAACCTAAAATGACCCATTTATTAATTTATTTTGCCTCATTAGTCCAACCCCAATATTTCCAGTACATCCCCATTAAACACCTCCACCCCATCCTGATTCAAATGATGTTCATCAAAAAAATGCAGTGAATCATTTAAAACAGAAATATTATTAAAATTGGTATAGTCACCATAAGTCGTCATTAGGCTATCAAACTCCACATTATTTGTATGAGATTTATAATATGCTTGCGTCACGGGTGCTTGCACAAGCTGATAAAGAATGCCTCGTTTCTTAAGCATCAAAATGCAATTTTCAAAAGCTTGCAATTGCGATTCCTTTAGCTCCCAAGTCGCGCTCGGATGCGTTGTATTTTTATAAAATCTCAAATCTCGTTGCACGTAACCACCTGCCACATACGTATCCTGATAATCTTTCCTGGCGTATTCTATCAAATTGTCATTTTTCCCAATAAAATCAGTAAATAAGCCGTAAATTAGGGTATTAAATATTTTAAAATGAGGCAGTTTAAAAGCTGTTTTCACTGTCTCAAAATCATTAGAGTCATTCCCCATTAAATTCAAAGAGGACTCAATTCCATCAACAGTAAACAGCCCAGGATAGACTTCGTAAACGACCATTTTAGGATTCAGGTTATCTAAATATCGCTTCAATAGTAGTTCCGTTTGGATGTGACTTTGGCTACTTGACCCCATATTGTAAGCATCAAAACCTGCTTTTCTAAAAATCCGCGTATCAAAACCGCGATAGGTATGCGATGAACCAAGGAAAAGCAAATTGATGTCGCGTGCCGTCTTGATTTCCTTAATTCTGGAAAATTGATGCCCGTAATTGGCAGTTCTGTAGCTTAGATTTTTTTTGTACGCTTGTTTTTCAAAAATACTGCCCCACGCGATGACCAAAGCAAGGTAGAGAAACATTGCAAAAAAGGAAAAAAGGACCATCTTTTTGAAAAATTTTATCATAAGTTTTTCACATTGTAGCGGCGACTAAAGTCACAGCTACAGTTAAAATTGGAAATAAATAAACGGCATTTCCTCCGTTTGTGCATACATTCCAATTAAGAAAATAATAACGGAGTAAAATAACCATCGAACAATACGCGGAAGTTGCCATCCAATTTTTTCAAGCCCATACTCCCCTGCCCTACCAATCCACTCGACAATTATAAAAAACACAATCAATATCAGCGTCATTTTTACTGCATCTTCACGCCACATTCCTGGAATAGCAAACAACGACTTTGAAAACATATTTTGAAGGTAACTCAGCGCATGCGTCAAGTTTTCAGCCCTAAAAAATATCCAAGCAATCATCGTTAGTCCAAACGTCAAAAGCATTTGTAAACTCTCCAAAAATGAAGGTAAAACCCTATCTTTTGCAACAATTTCCAAATGATTTCGATTGTTTTTAGTCAATAATAAAGGTAGAAAATACAACGCATTCAACGCTCCCCAAACGATAAACGTCCAATTTGCTCCATGCCAGAAACCACTGACCAGAAAGATGATAAAGGTATTGCTAACTTTCCTCCAAGTCCCCCCTCTGCTACCACCCAACGGAATGTATAAATAATCCCGAAACCAAGTCGATAAAGAAATGTGCCACCGTCGCCAAAACTCTGCAATGTCCCGAGAAAAATAGGGAAATGCGAAGTTTTGCTTTAAATCAAAGCCAAATAATCGTGCTGTTCCTATCGCAATATCAGAATAACCAGAGAAGTCTCCGTAGATTTGAAAAGTAAAAAAGAAGGCGCCAAGTGCCAAAGTACTCCCTGAATAATCTGCTGAATTGTTGAAAATCTGATTCGCAAACTCCGCACAATTATCCGCTATGACAATCTTTTTAAACAAACCCCAAAGGATTTGGCGCAAGCCATCGACCGCCTGATGATATTGAAATTTCCGCGCTCGCTGAAACTGCGGTAACAAATGCGTCGCCCGCTCAATCGGTCCAGCCACCAACTGCGGAAAAAAGCTCACAAATGCCGCAAATGATACAAAATCTTGCGTCGGTGCTAATCTTTTTTTATAAATATCAATGGTGTAACTCAGCGTTTGAAAAGTATAAAAACTAATCCCGACCGGTAAGATAATTTGTAAAGATTGGATGCTAAAATCAACGCCAAAAAAGGAAAAAGCGGTCGTAAAATTTTCTAAAAAAAAATTGAAATATTTAAAAACCCCGAGCAATCCCAAATTCACAAAAATACTTGTCCACAGCAAAATTTTTCTCCGAGACCAATTATTTTCAAGCCCTAATCGCCTTCCAATAAAAAAATCAACCAGCGTACTCAACAAAATCAGTCCTAAAAATCGAGCATCCCACCAGCCATAAAATACGTAACTCGCCGCGACAATTAACAAATTTTGCAGGCGTAAATTCCGCTTCATCGCCCAATATAGAGCAAAAACGACCGGCAGAAAAATTGCAAAATCCAATGAATTAAAAAGCATACGGGTTGCGGGTTGCGAGTTGCGAGTTGCTTGTAGGGACGTATTCTTAAATAGAACACGTGCCGTGGACAACTCGCAACGGGCTATTTGAAGGGCAAATATAGCAACCTAACTCAAATATCCAATTGCTCACCAACCCACAACTCGTTAAGACTCCAACAAATTCTTACCCATCAACGCGGTTTTCCAATCCAATACACCTTTTTTCAGCTCTTCTACTTTTCCTTGGATGGCGTGGTCAACCAACTCTTTTTCGGCATCAATTCGTGCATTCGTTCGATGATTTGTAATTTGAGAATCGAAGGTCACTTTCTCTGTAACGGCATTTTTTAATAACGTCGTTTTTTCCAAATGACTCATTTTAAAAACATGCTCCTGCTCGTCTAATAAATAATCGTAGGGACTGCGAGAGGAGATTAATTTTACAAAAATCGGTGCAGTTTCTATCGAAATAAACAGCAACATAATGAAAATATTAGCTAAATAAATGGCTTTACTGCCTTGTCCAAGTCGGTCGAGCGCGTCCATTCTTGCGGCCATTCCACCATATTTTTGACGATCTAAATTCTTGATTTCATTACTAATCTTTGTCGTCAATTCATTGATAGAATTTTCTTTTTCTGCAATCAATGGAAGGTTAAGAGCCAATAAATTACCCAACTCCGTTTGAGCATTATCGGCTGCCGCTTTTTTGGTTCGATAGATTGGCCCAAGATTGCGTTTGCCACTACCGCCCGTGCCATCGGCTTCTTGAATTGCCATGCGTTCGAGGGTATCGCGCTCCTGTGATTTGTTGGCGATTTCACTTTTCAAAACAACAATACCTTCTTGATAATCAGCAATTTGTACATCATATCTAGATTTTACCAAATCTTCTTGATTTTTAAAAATCTCTTGTTCCATTTGTACTAATTCTGCATTGATTTCCTTCTCAAAAATCTTTAATTCCAATGGTTTTGAAATAACCAATGCTAATAAAATAGCCATCAACAAACGCGGAATTGCTATTAAAAAATCACTAAACCAGCTCCCCCGCTTCTTCATACTCGACACAATATATCGGTCTAAATTGAAAATCATTGCTCCCCAAATCAAGCCAAAAATTAGCGCGAAAAACCAATTGTCAAAAACGGTGTACAGCGCATAGCCTGCCGAGAAAAACGCCAAGATGCCCGTAAATAAAACAGTCGCTCCAATTCCAATATATTTATTTTCATCTGATGGACATTTGGCTAAAATGGTCGGGTCGATTCCTGCACAAAAAAGAAAGAATTTTTTCATAAGCTTGAAGACGGTTGACGGTTGACGACGCACGGGGAGCAGGCGTTCGATTTTCCGTTTTCAAAAATAGCACTTTTGTTACCATTTTGAAAAATGAACAATAAGGTATTAGACCAAAATGCAGTGCATCAGGGCAATACTTTGGTAATCCAGACTTGTTTAAAATTTTGTAATTACAGCAGTAGAATCGTAAATAGTTGACCTTCAATAATCGTCAGTTTTGACAGAGGATAGTTTTTGTCTAAGGCGTTTAAAAAATTCTTGAATAAAATCCCTTTATTGGAGGATTTTTTAAATTTCTTAGTCGGAAAATAGCCCTGTCTAAAAGTGTCAAGTATTCGAGGTCAACTATTTTAGAACGACGAAGGTGATTGTTTTTTGGATGTGAATTACTTTTTTTGGATGAAATGGTGGATTATTTCGGTTAAGGAAGTAGAAAATAGATAACCTACCAATTATGACGAAGTAATTTTTCTTTTGCAAGACCTAATAAAATCAAGCATAACTGGTTATTTGAGACTTTTTTAGGTTTTTTAAAAGGAAAAAGGACGAGTTAGAATGATAGGTTATTAATTGCCTACTCCCTTAAAATTGAGAAACGAGAAAATCTTACGATTTTCGAACTTCATAAAATACATTGCGCACTACCTGCGGCAGCGCGGGGTAGATATTGAGAGAGGGAAAAGTTTTATAAAACCATTTCCCTCCCTCAAACTCCCAAAAACAAAATTCAGTGTACAATCAATTATCTCTTTTTAAAAACGATATTATCTGATTCCATTGAATGCTTTTTTAAATAAGCAGAAATTTCGTTGAAATTGATTAACGCTAAACCTCCTTCCGCATTGATAAGATAAGATTGATAGTTTTCTTCCAAAAGAATTTTAGTTGCTTCTACGTGAGAAGAATTATCGCGGTCATCCTCTAAATACTCCATTGCAATCGTCAAATTGGGATTATTCCTAAGCGTATTTAGCATCCCAGTGATGACTTTTTTTTCAGCACCTTCTACATCAATTTTTATAAAATCGGGCGAAATATTTAATGTTTTTAGTAACGAATCCAATGTTTTTCCTTCCACTTTAATTTCCTTTGGTGGATTCATTTTTATCCAATCAGAATCATCAAATTGTTCTGGATGAATCGTATTGTATTCTGAAAATAAAATGGGGAACTCAAAAAAAGACACTTCACCGTTCATATCTTGACAAGCAAGATGATATCAACTAATATTTTGATGAGCACTTACATTTTTTTCTAAAATGCTGCTAATTGCTTTTGAAGCCTCAATTGAAATGACTTTTCCTTTTTCTCCTAAAATTTTTGAGGACATTAGAGAAAAATAACCGAAATGAGCACCAATGTCAATAAAAACATCTCCTTTATTGACCACGTTGTTTATCAATTTAGCTAAACGAATTTCCGAATCATGCCCTTTGCCTCCCAATAAATAAATGTCCATTCCAGCAGGCAAAAGGAGTTGCATTGGATACCCAAAGATAGTTTGACAATTAACAATTTTACCCTTCTTTGAAAGGTTGTAAATTACTTTATCAAAAAACATACCTTTGACATAATGATATGGATTATGCAATAAGCGGCTTATTTTTGACCCTTTAGCAAGTTGCGAAATTTGATTCAATTTTTCTACCATTCAATTTTTTATTTAGGGTGCAAATCTACCATATATCTCTATATTTTTTTAAAAAGAATTCATCACAATAAATTTAAGCCCGTTTCTGTATAAAGTATCAAACAATTATCCGTTTATTTGCGGCGAAATTAATCTATGAAAGAATCAATAAAAATCGCATTTTTTAAAGGACAGACTAAATCCATTTTAACAGGGTTTTGTTTAATAACTGCTTTATGTCTATTGGTAGGCATTGCGAAAGAATGGTATTTTTTAGCAGTTCTGCCTATTGCTTTGCTAGTAGGTTATATTGCTTTGATAGATTTCAAAAAATTATTTTGGCTTCTATTAGCATCAATTCCAATCGCTACGGAAGTAAGTCTTCCAGGAGGTTTAACCCTCGATATTCCCGATGAACCATTGATGATTGGTTTAACCGGTATTTATCTATTATACATGCTCAAACCAGGGAGAAAGCTCTCTGACAATGTCTTCAATCATCCCATTACTATTATATTATTTCTCCATTTATCATGGATTTTCATCACGGCTATTACTTCCCAAATTCACTTCGTTTCTTTCAAGTTTTTTGCGTCTAAAATCTGGTATATCATCCCCTTTTATTTCCTAGCTGGTCGAATTGTCATCAACAAAGAAGATTGGAAAAAAGTATTTTGGGTTATCCTTATACCTTTGGTTTTTACCGTTATTTTTGTCCTTCTCAAACATGCTGCTGTTGGTTTTTCTTTAAAAGGCATCAATAAAGCCGTTCGACCTTTTTATCGAAACCATGTTAGCTATGCTTGTTTGATGGTACTTTTTATGCCATTTATGTGGTATGCCTTAAAATGGTACAAACGCGACTCAAAGCAATGGTGGTTAGTTATTTTTGGTATCGTTATTTTATTTTTAGGCATCCAATTTTCGTATACCCGCGCAGCATATGTGGCATTAGTTGGAGCAATTGGAGCATATTATATCATCAAATTTCGCTTGATTAAATACGTTTTGGCAGCAGGTACGATTGCGGCTATCGTCGGTGTCGTTTATTTTACGCACAACAATAAGTACCTAGATTACGCACCTGATTTTGAAAAAACGATTACGCACGAAAATTTTGGTAACCTTCTCGATGCCACAACTAAGGGTCAGGATGTCTCTACGATGGAACGCGTTTATCGTTGGGTAGCAGGGATGCATATGGTCAGTGAGCGTCCTGTAATGGGATTTGGCCCAGGTAATTTTCCTCGATTTTATAAAGAATATACCGTCCCAATGTTCAAAACTTATGTGAGTGATAATGAAGATGATTCGGGTGTTCACAACTATTTTTTCACCGTTGCGGTCGAACAAGGCATTATTGGAATGCTCATTTTTACGCTGCTTTGTTTCGTTGTTTTATTAAAAGGAGAACAAGTTTTTCATCGAACCAAAGACATTTTTTACCAGCGCATGATTATGACAGCGATGCTTTCCTACATCATCATTTTGCTGCTGTTACTAATGAATGATATGGTGGAGACGGATAAAGTAGGGACATTTTTCTTCCTTTGTATGGCAGTGATTGTGCAGGTGGATTTGTATAATCAGAAGGTTTTGAAAGAAAAGACGATAGATTAAACGCCTTATGAGTTGGATATTATTTTAGAATGAAATTAGTAAACAAAAGCAAATCCTAACTATCCAATTGGTAATCCATTAAAATTTTCAAACAAAATAATTTCTACTAAATAATAATCTTTAATGCTCTATTGCCGCGTTAAAAATACTGAGATATAAGTTGAATTTCTGGAGAGATTCAACATCAGTATTTTAAGGGGATTAAGCTTTAAAGATTCATCAAGTGGGGAAAAGAACGAGTCAGAATGGGTAGATTATTTTTTACCTATTCCTTTAGTAACGGTAAAAAAATAACTCCACCAACTACCAAGTATTTCTTTTGTCCTTATTTTCCACTTTTGAAACAATCATTATGTAGAGATAATTCCTATTTAAAAAGTAAACATCTTTTGTCATTTCGACCGAAGTGGAGAAAAAGAACAAAATAAACGTTGTTAGATGTCGGACTTATTCTTTCACCGTTACTTACCATACTTTATTATCTTTGCTTTTTTCAAATAAGAAACAACAATCAGATTTATGAATGCTGCAACTAGAGCAAATATGCTCCGTTTAATGAGTGATTTAACCATCGAACAACTCAACGAAATTCCAAAAGGTTTCAACAACAATATGATTTGGAATTTTGCTCATGTCATCATTACCCAACAGCTTTTAGTCTATAAAATGGCTGGCTTACCAATGCATATCCACAATGAACAAGTGGAATTATTTCGGAAAGGAAGTAAGCCCGAACGCATGTTTGATGCCGCTTATTTCGAGGAATTAAAAGCTTTAGCAGATAGTACTTATCAGCAATTTAAAACGGATAAAAAAGCCGGATTGTTCAAAGAATATAAGACTTACGCAACTAGCTACGGCGTGACCTTAAATAATCCTGAAGATGCGATTGCGTTTAATAACATGCACGAGGCGATGCACTTGGGTTATATGATTGCCTTGAAAAAAGTGTTGTAATTTACTTCCTACTCCTTTAGTTCTACTTTAAGACTCTTAAATCTGGTGCAAAAACAAAGGGAGTTTGAGGAAAAAAAATGGTTTTAAAACCATTTTTCTCCCTCAAGCCTCTTACATGAATTGAGGTAATTATTATTTCAAAAACGCATCGTTTTCCTTGCTCCATCTTCTTTTTCAATTTTCAAAAAATAAACACTAGGTGCTAAATCATAGGTAACGACAATCTCTCCTACGTCATCAATTTCATAAATTACACCATCTGAAGCCAATCCACATTCTATATCTTCGGCGCCAATTAAAAAATTGGAATTGTTACGGTTTTCTATTGGCGAGAAAGGAAACAAGCCGCTGTTTTGATTGATTGCTCCGTAATATTACGGTGAATTCTTTTTCTTCCCACAAGCCAAGATAGATTTTACCTGCGAAGAACCATTTCCCATTGGGCATAGGAAGAACTCTTTGTCCATAAGATTCACTGTAAAACTGGGCAGAATACTCCAAATTTTGTGCAAATAAGGTCAACGAGAATAAGGAAAAAAGCAGTATAGGCATTCTCTTTATCATAAAGAAATACTTGGATATTGTTTGTATTGATTACGCGTTTACGATGATGTTCAACGCCCTTGCTTCATCGCAAAGTAAGGGAAAGTAAAGAAGGCTATTCAAATATTCAAACAGTATTTTAACGGAAATACCCAATTAAAGGGATTAACAGAAGAAAGCAATACTTCTCTCTCACATATTTTTTAAAACACGTAATGTTTTTTGCAACATTTTTTCTGTAAAATCCAAATGAGTCACAAAACGAACCGTCTGTGGACCAAATGGAACGGCTTGAATGCCTTTTTTAGATAATTTTTGTAGAAACTTCTCCGCTGTCAAAGGTGCTTTTATGTCAAAGATAACGATGTTGGTTTTGACCGGTCGCACACTTTCTACATAAGATAAACCTTCCAAAACTTGACCGATTTTCTGCGCTCTTTCATTGTCAATTTTCAGTCGTTTTACGTTTTCTGTCAAAGCAAAATGTCCTGCTGCTGCAATGAAACCTGTTTGTCGCATCCCACCACCCAAGACTTTCCGAACTCGTCGTGCCTGCCGTATAAACTCCTGATTACCAATTAATAACGAACCAACTGGTGCGCCCAATCCTTTGGACAAACAAATCGAAATGGTATCAAATAATTTGCCCACTGCCTTTGTTTTTTCACCGGTTTCGACCAAAGCATTAAATAATCTTGCGCCATCCAAATGCAATCCTAATTTCCGCTTTTTACAAAGCTTAGCTATCGGCTTTATTTCGTCTAAAGTATAATAACTGCCACCACCTTTATTACAGGTATTTTCCAAAACGACCAAACTTGTACGCGGCAACCAATCAAAATCTGGTTTTATCGCCGCTTCAATCTGTGCAGCAGTAATTTTACCATGTTTTCCTTCAATTAGATTCATCGAAACGCCTGAATTAAACGCCGGTCCACCCGTTTCATACTGATACACATGAGAATAATGGTCGCAAATCACCTCATCCAACGGCTGTGTGTGCACATTGATGGCAATCTGATTCGTCATCGTACCTGACGGGCAATACAATGCGGCTTCTTTGCCAAACATTTTAGCAGCAGTCGCTTCCAGTTTGTTGACCGATGGGTCTTCTTTGAATACGTCATCGCCCACTTCTGCCCGCATCATGGCATCTAACATGGCGGGGGTTGGTTTGGTGACAGTGTCGGAGATTAGGTTGATTTTCATAGTTTATTTTGATGAATAGATTGAGACTGCAAAGCTAATTTTTTTTACCAATTTTCTTAAAATTTTATCTATGTTTCAAAACAGGGTGATTTTTAAAATCACCCTGTTTTTTTAGCTGATTCAAACCGATTAACTTAATTTTTTACCATTTTCCGCGTCCAAGCATATTCTTTTAAACGAATATTGATGTAATAACTACCCGTAGCTTTTTTGTTTAAATTTACTGCCTTTTGCCAATTACTGCCTACTTTTTTGTCTGTGAATTGATGGATAATTTGACCGTTGGTGTTGTAAATTTTGATGATTAAATCACCATTGTGAGGGCTTTGAAAATTAATGGAGAAGTTGCCATAGGAAACGGTAGCTAGGAGTTTTAAATTACCTTGTTTCTTTATTTCTACCGTCGAATTTATACTATCTGCATTGATAATGCACTAAATATTGATGTGAATTATTGTCAATCGTCGCACTACCAAAAGCCGCCAAACCACCATTATTGCGTAACAACATTCTGTACATTAAAGGATTCAAACCTAAACCAAATTCAAAAGTTTCCGATATTTCTAAGTCTTGGTCAAACGTCTCTATCCGAGTACTGACGGTCCGGTGAGGAAGTGCAAGCACGTTGGCAGGAAGGTTTTCACTCATATAACTGATGGTGTGTAGACCGCTATCTTCGCCAAAAACTGCGTCATGAGTTCCCCCTTTCATACGCTTCTTCATCAAGAATTCGACTATTAATAACTTATGTTACGCAGTCGGAGGACTAGCCTTGACCGCAATAAGTTCCTTGAAAGCTGCTTTTAGTGCAGCAAGGTAAATTTTAGATTTCATAGCAAAATGATTTAATTTGCTTGAAAACTTGATTTTTTCAAGTTTGACATACGCCATAATAGAAGCAAAAATATGATTGCATTGAGTTGTTAATCTTCTGGTTGGAGATTTAGCAATGCCTGCATTTTGCTTTAAACTTTTATGGTATTCTTCAACACTCCACCTTTTTTTATAGAGTGTGGTAAAGTCGTCATCTGACAAGCTAAAATCATTAGAAACCAGAAATCGTACCCCCGTTGATTGATTCTTGTTTGTAAAAACCTGTTTGGTTAGATGTATTGGAAATTCCAAATCCTTCAGCCAAACTTTCAACGGTGTATTATCAGGTATATCTATTTCATTAATTCTTGTCCAACGACCTGCATTGCGGTCTTTTTCCGTCAATGCGACCATACGGTTAGCTTTCATATCAAAGATGAAAAACTTTTTTTTCTTCTGAATGAAGCGCATATTAGCGGATGACCCAAACCAACTATCGGCTAATATATACTTGAATTTCAACTGATTATGAATAGCTTGAGTAACCATCATTTGAAGCAATTCATTTTTCGTAATTGGACTGACTCACTTTTCTTTTTTGGTTTTGATTTCACTAAAAAAAATCGTTTTTAGAATGATTTCAAAACCAATTGGAATCCGCAGTGGTTGGGCAGCGTCCGACGATTGGGTATGATAAAAAGCATTTAGCATATTCACCCCTTTAACCATTCTTTTAAACGAATGGTCTCAATGCCAAGATATCATTGGATTCTCGTCGGTGTGAGGTTTTTCGATGATGATGTCATCAAAAATTAAGCAAGCATCATCCGTTTGATGTTTTCTAATTAAAGGCTTTACTTTCTGCCATAGCACTTTTGAGATAAAATCATTAGTTGATAAAAACCGAGTAATTTTATCGTGAGATATTTCTCCATCAACTAAACGCGATAAACCCGTGGCAGAGGTTTGACCAAAACTCGAAAGCAAATAATCTGTGTATAAATCTAAAGTATCTTGCATCCCACAAAGCTATGCTTTCATAACCTTTTCCAAAATCTGCGTAACATCAGTTAATAATAGTACCATCATCACTGAGATGCAGAATGAGTCCTTGCCAAATATCTGAAGAATTTCCGAAGGTTGAACCACGACTATACCCCACCCCAAAAATATCGCCATTTGGTGCTTCTGCAACTCCTGATAAATAAATGTCAGGGTCAGCAATATTATAAATATGGTTCTAAATAACATCACCATCCGAGTTAATTCTTATCATTCCAAGTTCTTCCTCACTTGTATCTATGGAGCAAGAAATCAGTAAATCACCATTGTCCGCAGCGGCAATATTGAATGATTTAGTGTCAATATTGTTAATTTGATATTGGTTTTGCCATAAGATTTATCCCGCTTGGGAAAAACAAATCACGAAGGCTTCTTCAATTGCAAACTTCCTAAAAAGACCAGTATAATAAAAATTTCCATTTGCTCCAGTTACAATATTTCCAAAATTAAAAAAAGAAATACTTCCCTCATTAATATAAAAATCCCATTCTAAATCTCCCTGACTACTTATTTTCTGAACTCTTCTTTCAAAATTATCTATGTTATATACAACCACGCAGCCACCGTCTTCAGCAGCCGTAATCGCCCAAACTGCTTCATTAATCCAAGTATTTCCAAAAGTCGTTTCCCAAATAACAATTCCTGTAGAATCCGTTTTTTGAACTTCTATATCTGTCCCAAAATTTCCAGGAACTCTGCCTGTAATAAAAAAACCATTATCCAATGCCTCTGCAAATGCAAGTCCTGACAATGGTTTTCCAGGAGTTATATCACCGAGTGTCATTGTCCATTCTTCTTCAAATTCAAGGTTATATTGAGCAAGTATAGCTATCATTCTGCTTTCTTTGTCAAAGAATCTAGCAAAACCAATTTTTCCATCCTTCACAACCATAGTGTTGACAAAATGCCAATTAGGTGATTGAAACTCCTCAATAAAATTATTGTTATTTAATACAAACCGAAAACGGCGACATGAACATCTGGTATGATCCTACAGGCTCAAAACAGAAAAAAGAAGTAACAGGAGCGGCTGACCGTACCATCAGACGAAGTACGAACTATGAAACTCAAAAGCTTTATTATTCGGGCAAACATCATCAACATACGGTCATTGCTGATGAATACCAATTCGTTCATTTTGTCGGTGACACTTTCCGAGAAGCGCGACACGACAAAGCAATTGCCGACGAGGAAATAGCTGATTTTACAGACCAATGCTACAAAGATATTTGGCTTGCAAAAGATTCAGGTTATCAAGGTTTTCAACCGGCAGGAGTTCATTTACTCGAACCTTTTAAAGCGACAAAAAATAATCCTTTAAATCAATTTCAAAAAGAGTTCAATCACTGGGTTTCTCGGGTTCGTATCACCGTAGAAAATGCCGTTGGTTCTATCAAAAGATGTCGATTAGTGAAAGAAAAATGGCGTGGCAAAATTCTTAAACGTATAGACCGATGTATAGACCGATGTATGGACCGATGTATGGAAATCACTATTGGTTTACATAATTTACGCATCGTCACACGAAAAAAAACTATGAAAAGGCGGAAAAACGTATTGACGAACTGCTTTTTTTTAACCTTATTCATAAAGTCTAAACTAAAAAGAATAACATAACTGCGGTTATCATGCCCGAATAAATATATCAAATTATTAACTTTAGCAATATCAGGCGCAGCAGAAAATTTAAAACCTTCAATGAATTCTTCCATTATCGTTCCATTTCCCTTATTTATCAATATCAAGCGAGAATCAGAGAATTGAGGAGTCTTCGCAACAAAAGCAAACTCATTTTCATCGTAAGCAATTCCTGCGAAAAATTGTTCTGGAGCAGTATCAGTTCCCTCTGCTATCAAAGCCCAATTTAAGGCAGAAAGGTTACTGGCATAACTTAGAATCATCCCTTTTTCACCGTCATTTTGTTGATAACCCGATACCAAAATATCACCATTTGATTCAGATTCAAAAATCTAGTTAGGCACCTCTAAAAACGAAGCATCATAATTGGTTTCTATTTGCTAATTCAAATTTTCATCATACAAACGCACGTTAATATCAGCTCCAGTCAACGCATTTTCTAACGTACTGGCAACCCCTATTTGCCCATTACTGAGCCTCGTCATCGAATAAATAATGTCTTCACCGTTTCCACCAAAAGTAGTTTCTTCCAATAATTCTCCTGCAAAACTTACAGACAGTAAATAACAATTATTTGTTTTAGTAGCTGCCGAAAAAGTACTGCCACCAATGATATATCGGTCAGTTAAAACGACAACAGCATGAGCGACATCCAACGTTTCTGTCCCAAAATTTTCTGCAAAGATTTGTTCTCCGTTAGCATCAAATTTGACCAGATATATTTCTCCTGATTTATCAGTTTCCTGAATTTGACCAACCGCAATATAACCGCCGTCGGGTGCCACTTGTATGTCCGTGAAAAAATCTGCGTGGTTGGCTTCTCCGTAGAACTGTTCAGTAAAAATCATTTGAGAAAACAAAGGAAAAGTAG
This sequence comes from Saprospiraceae bacterium, assembly GCA_047629355.1. GTDB lineage: Bacteria > Bacteroidota > Bacteroidia > Chitinophagales > Saprospiraceae > CAYUNA01. The sequence continues at coordinate 35,065 of JBLHWU010000007.1, forward strand.
GAAATAAGCAAAAAATGGTGTAGAGAAATACAGTATTAATTCACGTTTCGCTGAAAATAGTTTAAATAAAAAACATTGGGTATTGTACTAATAATCAACTGGTAATGAAATTTTAAAATACTCATTTTTGAAAAAATGAATTACAGAATGTTTTGAATCAATTTGATGAAAAACATTTTTCGATTTCGATTTTAAATAAATACAGTAAAATTAGGCTTTTTGACCTCCAATGTTTTTTTGATAAAATAAACCAGCGAAACATGAATATTAATTTTCATAATGGTTGTTGTTTTTTTAGAAAACGCAGGATATTTATCCGTTCCTAAAAATACCTAAAATAATTTCTATTCGTCCAATTTCTCCCCATTTTCGTCTGCCCCACAACATTATTTCCCAAAAAACTTCCTAACTTGCTTTTCAAATCCCCAACCAACCATTTTCCAAAAAATAAAAATTCATCCATAATGTATACTTTCAGCTTCTTATCCGCCTTATTAACCTTAGTTTGCTGGTTCTTTTTCAAAAAAGAGGAAGGACTGTCCAGTTTATTTAGCAAATTATTCTTTGCCAGTCTGCTTGCTTATGGAAGTAGTGTGCTACTCGCCGACGCAACGGTAGGGTACAAATTATCGTCCGCTTTTCGGGATTTTATGGTGCTGGGTGTATCGGCTCTTTTGGTGAATACTTTCGGTATAAATAAACAGCTTTTCATAGGTTTGGCAGCAGGAATAGGAATGGTGATGTCGCTGTTTTTTCTACCAATGCTAGAGCAAACTTTTCCAGAAAAAAAGACTAAAAAGAATGCTGTTCTTACGGAAACGGCTATTAATAACCAAACCTCAGAGTCCACGATTCCTTTAGATAAAAACGGCGAACTCTTCGTAGAAATCAAAGAAAACCACCAATTTTCTGAACTCAAAAACCTACTCGATAAATACGACCTCACTTATACCAAAGCTTTCAAAATGGAGGATGAAAATTCCACTGATTTAGATGATTACTTTGTGGTCAACGTTCCAGATAATTCGTCTTTTAAATTAGCGGACATCGAAGCTGATTTTTACGCAAGTGGATTGGTCGATTGGGTGGAAGAAAACGAGCAAGTTTCCGTTGCGCCTATCGAAAGCCGCACGCCTACGCCAACGGAAAGAAAGTACGGCATCAATGACCCTGATGTCAAGCAATTGTGGGGATTTAAAGCGATGGAAGTTGATAAATTATATGCCTTGCTATCTTCCCAAAAAGTCAAGCCAACGAAAAAAGCACTCATCGCAATTTTGGATACTGGCGTCGATGGCAAACACGAAGACCTTGCCGATAACTACCTATCTACCAGCGACTTATACGACTTGGATATGCGTGGACACGGAACACATTGCGCGGGTATCGCTGCCGCTGTCACCAATAATAAAATAGGTGGTGCGTCCTTTTCGCCAAACAGCGATTTTGTGGAAGTGACAAGTATTAAAGTATTGATGGATTCAGGTTTTGGGACACAACAAACGATTATCAATGGCATGTTGGAAGCAGCAGATAAAGGGGCAGCAGTCATCTCCATGTCCCTCGGTGGTCGGTCGCGAAGTGGTAAGCAAAATGCCTATTCCAAAGCGGTAAAATATGCCGCTAAAAAAGGCACAATCGTCATTGCTGCCGCTGGAAATTCTAATACCAATGCCAAGCAATTTTCTCCGGCTAATGCGCCAGGTGTCATTTCTGTTTCGGCGATAGATACAGTATTGAATCGAGCGTCTTTCTCCAACTATATTTCAGATTTAACGATGGGAATTGCTGCGCCGGGTGTTGCCATTTATTCAACTTATCCCAATAATGAATATAAAGTTTTTAATGGGACTTCAATGGCAACGCCATATGTGTCTGGTTTGGTCGGTTTGATGAAAAGTATTCAACCGAAATTAACGACGCAAGAGGTTTATACTATTTTAAAGGAAACGGGAAAAGAAACGAAGAATACAGCACAGACTGGGCGGCTTATTTTTCCAGTAGAAGCGATTAAGCAAGTTTTGAAATAAGTTGAGCGGAAATTTTGATATTAAAAATTAACCAAACTAATCTGATAGTAAACCAGCTTCCTTATTTGTAGGGGCTTACCCTTATGGTCGCCCAATACTTTGATTTTCAATATATTGGGCGACCATAAGGGTACACCCCCACGTTAAGAAACCGTTCAGTTAAAATAACAATTCAAAACGCCTACCGGATTATCAGTAATTAGTTGATTTTCAAGGACTCCTTTTTAAAATGAAATTAATGCTAAAAATGAAAATTAATTGATATTTCATACTTATTTTTTAACAATCTGATTGTCAATACATTGCAATACAAATAACAAGTTGACCAATTACAAATAGATGCATTTATAGCTTTTTATCGAAAAATTTATTGAAAAAATGTTGCAAATTCAAAAAATGATATTACTTTTGCGACCGCTTAACGAAACAATGAAGTTTTTAACTTCAATTTTCTTCTGAATGCAGAAAAAACGTTTTAGCAAAAAAGGAAGAGTGGCAGAGCTGGTTTAATGCACCGGTCTTGAAAACCGACGTACTTTAACGAGTACCGGGGGTTCGAATCCCTCCTCTTCCGCCAAAGTCCCTGAGATGTATTTCTCTGGGGCTTTTTTTATGCAAAAAATAAAAACCCAAAGTCGGAATACTTGTTAAAGAACGCGAAGTAATTAATCAGGTAAAATTTTTAGACAAGATTTTTTCGATAGTTTTTTTTTAAAAAAATTTTGAACAGCCAACGTTATTAGACTTTATGAATGAGCAGCTTTTTTGAAATCACAAAGAATTGATAATCAGTGTTTTGCGTAATTTTAAAAATCGCCATTCATAAAGTCTATTGAAGATATTTTTAAAGGAAAAATAGCGGAAGAGATGTTTATAAAATTACCTGATTAATTACGACACGTTCCTTATCTCTAAATAATGCCTATTTCAAAAGTAGGAACGAAGTGCTGCGTAGTAGAAAAACGCTTGCGGATGGGTTGGTTAAAGGCAAAAGAAATACTTGATAGATGGCGGAGTTAACTTTTGACCGTTATTTACATAGATTTAATCTAAACTTTAAGTCAAACGATTTGCAAAAATGGAGTTTAGTCGTACCTTTGCGGCGAAATCGGAAGAAATTGGCAGAAGAGGCATTTGTTTTTTAAAGTATCGCTCTTTTTCCAAAGGAATTCCTTTGGGTAAAAAATTTACAAACACTCAACCTAAATTTGATGATTATTCACCAGATATTTGCATTCCCATCAACTATTAGATTGTCTAACATTCAACGTTTTAAATTAAGAGATTAACCCTTGCGTACTTCGTATGCAGACCCAAGATATGCTTCTTTTCAAATATAAAAGGAAGTAGGATTGCTATTATTTCATTCTCACATTAATTTAACTAAACAGTAATATGAAAAATCTTTTTACACTGTTAATTATTTTTGTAGGCTTTGTAAGCCTATATGGACAAGGTTCTACAACCAGTTCGATGAAAGGTCAAATTATTGACGATTCTAAAACCGAATTGATTGGCGCGAACATTATCGCTGTCCACACCCCTTCTGGTACGACCTACGGGACAGTTACCGACTTGGGTGGATACTACCGCATCTCTAACATGCGTGTCGGTGGTCCTTACACCGTTACGATTTCCTATACAGGATTCGCTGACTTGGTACGAAATGACGTTTATCTTCGCTTAGGAGAGGCATTTAAAAGGAACATTACGTTGTCAGAATCTGCTATTGATTTGTCTGCCGTAACTGTGACGGGCTCTGCTTCTAACTCTGGTGCGGGTGCAGGTGCTTCTACGCAAATTAGCGCAGAGCAAATCGAAAACATGCCGACGCTTAATCGAGACTTAAGTGATTTTACTCGATTAACGCCACAGGCAAGAAGTACAAATGGAGGCGGTACCTCTATCGCAGGTGTCAACAACCGTTACAATGCTATCTATATTGATGGTGCGGTCAACAATGACGTTTTTGGTTTATCAAGCCAAGGTACGAACGGTGGTCAAACAGGTATTTCGCCAGTTTCGATTGACGTTATCGACCAATTACAAGTAGTAATTTCTCCTTACGATGTATCGTTCGGTGGTTTTGCTGGTGGTGGTATTAATGCGGTAACGAAGTCTGGTACCAATGAATTAAAAGGAACAGCTTACTATTTCATGCAAAATGAAAACTTGGTAGGTAAAACCAATGAAACATTAATTCAGCAAAGTATCGCTGACGGAGACGAAGATGCAAAAGCAGAAAAATTGGATAAATTCACTCAGCAGACTTACGGTTTGTCTTTAGGTGGTCCAATCATCAAAAACAAGTTGTTCTTTTTTACCAACGTAGAAATTCAGAAGGATGAGATTCCTGCACCGTTTGAAGGTGTTTACGATGGTGACACTTCTATAGATAGTCTTGCATTTTTGCAAAACCATTTACAAGAAAACTTTGGCTACGATGCTGGTGATTTTGGTAGTAAAACCGATAAATTAGAAGGTTTTAAATTCTTTGCCAAATTGAACTACAACATCAATGATGACCACAAATTGGTATTGCGTCACCAATATACCAAGGCAGAAAATACAAATGTTAACGGTTCTAACAATCGTAACATTAACTACGGTAACAACGGTGTTTTCTTTCCAACTACGACTAACTCTTCAGCTCTTGAGTTGAACTCTTTATTTGGTAGCAAGTATTCCAATAACTTGATTGTTGGTTATACAACAGTTCGTGATGACCGTGACCCACTTGGTCAAAATTTCCCTACGGTTCGAATTGACGATGGTAACAATGGTACAATTCGTTTCGGTAGTGAAGCATTTTCTACTGCTAACCAATTGGATACAGACGTTTTGACGATTACTGATAATTTCAAAATGTACCGAGGTGCGCACACGTTAACTTTGGGTACTCACAATGAGTTCACCAAATTTTACAACTTGTTTATCCGTCAGAACTTTGGTTCTTACCGATACGGATCTTTGAACGATTTCTTGAATGATGCAGGTGCTTCTGAATATGACCGTTCTTACTCTTTGGTTGATGATGTAACTGGTGACGGTTCAGCAGCAGCAGCAGAATTTAGTGCGATTCAGTTCGGTTTGTATATACAAGACGAGTGGGAAGTTTCTAATAAATTTACTTTGACAACTGGTTTGAGAATTGATGTTCCAATTTTGACAACTGACCCAGATATTGACCCATCTTTCAATACGACGACGCTTCCTTTATTAGAAGCAGCAGGTTATGACTTAGGTGGTACAAAAGGTGGTGAAGCACCTTCTGGTCAATTGATGTGGTCTCCGCGTGTTGGTTTCAACTACGATGCAACAGAAGCTACAACTATTCGTGGTGGTTTGGGTATCTTTACCAGTCGTGTACCATTTGTATGGCCAGGCGGTATGTACACGAACAATGGTGTAACTATCGGTGGTTTGAATGAAAATGATTTGGATGGCGATATCCTATTTGTTGCTGACCCAGACAAACAATACACAAATCCTGATTTTGTCGTTCCATCTGGACAGGTTGATTTGTTTACAAAGGATTTCAAATTCCCACAGTTGTTTAGAACAAGTTTGGCAGTTGACCACAACTTCGGAAATGGCTTATCTGTAACTGCAGAAGGTATCTTTTCTAAGAACTTGAACAACGTTCTTTACAAAAACATCAACGACGACCCAACAGTAGGTTTCAATTGGACAAACGGTGGCGACACTCGACCAGTTTTTACTCGGAACTCACTTGACCCTACCTACTCAGCTATCTACTTAGGTGAAAACACTAGTGAAGGATATTCTTATACCGTAACAGGTTCAGCTTCTAAATCTTTTGCTTTTGGTTTGAACGCTACTGTAGCTTATTCTTACGGTGAAGCAGAGTCTTTGATTGAAGGTACTTCTTCTCAAAACTCTTCTCAATGGAGAGGTGGTTTCCACGTGGATGGTCGTAATGATCCATCTTATGGTCCTTCTGACTTTGGTCTTGGACACCGTGTTATTGCTTCTGTGAACTACGGAATTGACTGGAATGAAGAGAAAAACGTTCGTACTGCTTTCTCTTTATTTTACAATGGAGAATCTGGCAATCGGTATTCTTACGTTTATGGAAATGGTCAAAACAACTTCCAATTTGCGTCTAATATCAATAACCAACGAGGTAGCACAAGCCGAAATCGTTCTTTGATTTATGTACCAGCTGATGCGAATGATATTGCTTTAGTTGATTTGGACGGTGGTGCAACTGCTGCTGAACAATGGGAAGCATTGAATACTTTCATCGAACAAGATGATCACTTGTCTGAACGACGAGGACAGTATGCAGAGAAAAATGGTAACCGAACACCGTTCGTTAGCCAAATTGACCTACGTATTACTCAAGCTTTTGCTTTAGGCAAAAACAAATTGGAAATCACTTTTGATATTTTCAACTTTGCTAACTTAATCAACAGCGAGTGGGGTGTCTTGTATAGCAATCCTTTTGATTTCAACTTAATTAACTTTGAAGGATATGCTGATGATGGCACAACTCCAGAGTTTACTTTTGATGAAGATCGTTTGGGTGACGACCGTTACTTCATTCAAAATACGAACTCTCGATGGAGAGCACGTGTTGGTTTGCGGTATACGTTTAACTAAGCTTTAGCAGCGACTTTAGTCGTCTAACGGCTTTAATAGAAGGGGAAAAGTGTCATCACTTTTCCCCTTTCTTATTTTAAAAACCATTTGGGAACAATTTTTGCCAACATATTGATATATCTTTCTTATTTTTGGGTTCTAGGCAAAAAGTAAATAAATTAGCCTTTTATAGACAACCCTTTTTATTAATTTATTTTGCCTTAGAATTTGAAACCGACCATTTTATAAAATAAGAAGTAGCTGATTGATTGTCCCTCCTGCAACGCTATTTCCAGTTTTTTAATTTAAAAAAATGGTTGACAAAATATTTTCAAAAGATAGAATTACCCTCCAATCGCAAATCCTCCCAGCGACTTTAAAGGCTGTTTTTTCCATGAATACAATAAATCAATTTTGTCAAAAATCTTGGACAAAAAGCGGACTTTCGTTTTTTGTGCTCCTATTATTTAGCACTTTTTCAAATCCTATATTTGCGCAACAAGAGCCACAGTATACGAATTATATGTTCAATACTTTGGCATATAATCCAGCATTTGCGGGTAGTAAAGATTACCTATCTATCCGTGCGCTGTATCGCGACCAATGGTATAATTTTGGCGGAGGATTGCCAACTGCAACTTCCGATGGACGACCGGTTACACAGACCTTTTCGATGCACGGCAATGTCTTTGATAAAGTCGGTATGGGACTCAATATCATCAATGATAAAATCGGTGCGCGCGGCTCAACGAGCGTTGATCTTAGCTATGCCTATCGTATCAAATTTGGCGAAGGAACGGTTGCCCTCGGATTGCAAGCGGGCATCATGAACTGGCGCGCCAATTGGAGTGAACTTTCTTTCCGAGACCCACAAGGTAACGACAAAGCTTTCGCGGACAACAACCAAAGCCTTTGGCTACCAAGCTTCGGTGCAGGTATTTATTATAATAATGACGATTTTTATTTGGGCATTTCTGTCCCACGTTTGGCAGGTATTTCCTTGCGCCGTGACTCTGCCAGAACAAATACTCGCCGTTGGGCAAAAGTATATCAGCATTTTTATTTGACCGTCGGCGGCATCGTTGAATTGAATGGAAAAATAGATTTCAAACCTTCTCTAATTATTAAAAGTGTCGGTTTGTTTAGCGACTTTTTACAAAAAGGCGACCAGATTAGAAACGTCGGTGCGCCCACTTCTTTTGACCTCAATGCGTCCTTCTTATTTTATGATAAATTGTGGTTGGGCGTAAGTTTTCGCTCAGCAATAGCCGCATTTGTGGAGCAAAATGGCACAAAATCTTCTCTGGCTTCCGCAGACTTATTATTTGGGTATCAATTTCCAGAAGGGATGCGGATTGGCTTTGCCTACGATTATCCTTTGACCAAAATAAACAACTATACCGCTGGTTCTTTTGAAATTTTGCTCGGTTGGGATTTTATTAGAAAAATAGATAAGGTGGCGCATCCGAGATATATTTTTTGACTAAGTAACGATAAAATAATAAGTCCGCCAACTAACAACGTTTATTTTGTTCTTTTTCTCCACTTCGGTCGAAATGACAAAAGATGTTTACTTTTTAAGTAGGAATTATCTCTACATAATGACTATTTAAAAAGTGGAGAAAAAGAACAAAAGAAATACTTGGTAGTTGGCGAAGTTATTTTTTTACCGTTACTAAAGGGAATTTGAGGGATAAAAAGGTTTTGCAAAACCTTTTTATCCTTCAATACCCAACTCCACATTGCCGCAGGCAATGCGCTATGCTACATTTTTAGTTTAATTCTTTCAATTTTCTTACCTCAAAAAAATGAAGAATCCCTCTTTCATTTTCATTCTAATTTTCATTCTGATTTTTTATACCTTTACCCCATGAATCGAAAGATTAAAACTACCCTTCAGCGATTGCCTGAGTTTGTGAAATACCTGATGATATTGGGTGTTGTTGTTTTTATTAGCTTCCTTTTCCCTAATAATGTTAAGTTTAAATATCATTTTGACGTCGGTCAAACTTGGCAATATGCTGATTTGAAAGCACCATTCGATTTTCCAATTAAAAAAACGGATGCAGAAATTGCGGCAGCAGCAGCAGAACTGGAAAAGGATTTCTCTCCATTTTATAGTTTTAATCCAGAGGTTTTCACCCTTCAAAAAGTACAATTTGAACAAGAATTTGAAAGGGGGTTAGATAAAGTTTGGGAAGATGAGACTTTTGAAGATTTATTTAAACGCAAAGAAGAATACTTAAAGTTTGGGAATGCTTTTCTAAATAAAATCTATCAAAAAGGCATTATTGAAATCGCGCCGCAGCACATCGGTAAAGAAAAAGGTTTTGTCATCAATACCATTCAAGGCAATACCACCCGTAAAAAAATCCTGCAAAATGTATGGACCGTACCCAAATCAACTGAATTTTTAAAAGATACATTACCACAGACCAAGCTAAAAGTTCCAGAGTTTTTACTCTACATTTTGACGGATAGAATTGCACCAAACCTTACGTATAATGATACCTTAACGCAGTTGATGCAGCGGCGGCTACAGCAGCAAATTGTAATCACCAAAGGGAAAGTCGCAAAAGGGAAATTAATCGCCACTAAAGACGGTATCATCACTGAAGAAATTTATCAAAAACTGGTTTCTTTCCAGAAAAAATATGAGGAAGAGGTGTCTAATAAAAGCTCCTTTTACGGCGTTTTTGCAGGCTATTTTCTATTGACTTGCTTGATAATGATGGTCTTCATCGTTTATGTCAAAACTTACGAAAAAGATGTTTTTGCTAAATTTAATCGGCTGATGTTTATTTTATTATGGTTCATTGCCTATAGTTATTTGGTTTGGGCTATTGAAAAAAGTGGTAATCTAAGTTCCTACCTAATCCCATTTTGTATCGTTCCAATTATTATCAAGCATTTTTACTCTGACCGAATTGCCTTTTTCACTCACATTGTCAATATTTTGATTGTGAGCTTTCTGACTACGCTCGGTTATGAGTTTATTGAATTGCAAATATTAGCTGGTATCGTCGCTGTTTTATCCGTCACCGACGCCCGCAATTGGAACGGCTTTTTTTCCACCATTTTTGCCATTGGGATCACCTACGCACTCGGACTTTTAGGACTTTCACTCATCAAAGAAGGTACCTTAACAAGCATTGATTGGAGCATTTTTAGCTGGATATTTTTAAACATGTTATTGACCATGTTGGCATTCCCTTTAATACCATTAATTGAGCGCGTTTTTGGATTTACGTCATCCATTTCTTTGGTAGAATTGTCGGATATGGGACGCCCCTTATTGAAAAATTTATCACTCAAAGCACCAGGTACAATGCAGCATTCCTTGCAAGTTGCCAACCTGTGTGAAGCCGCTGCAGAGACGATTAAAGCCGATACTTTACTGGTAAAAGTGGCTGCTTTATACCATGATATTGGTAAAATGGAGCATCCTCAGTATTTCAGTGAAAATCAAAGTAGCTACAATCCACATAACGAAATCTCCAATTTGGAAAGTGCTAAAATCATTATCGGACACGTTACGGAAGGCGTCAAATTAGCGAAGAAAAACCGCTTGCCGCACGTGCTCATTGATTTTATCAATACCCATCATGGCACTACCCGAGTAGAGTATTTTTATAGAAAAGAAATAGAAGACAACCCAGATAAAACAGTCAATGAAGCACAATTCCGTTACCCTGGCTGCCGTCCGAAATCTAAAGAAGAGACTATCCTGATGATTGCCGATTCCTTAGAAGCATCCTGTAAAAGTTTGCAAAATCCAACGGGACAAGCCATTGATGAAATGGTGGAAAAGATAATCGCTTTTAAAATAAAAAATCGCCAGTTGGAAGAATCTGAATTGACATTTGAAGAGTTGGAAAAATGCAAAATTGTTTTTAAATCTCTACTTCGTAGCATCAATCATGTGCGGGTAGAATATCCGGAGGAGAAAGACTAACGGGTTGCGAACAATCCGCTACTCGTAATTAATCGCAACCCAAACACTAAATTATAAAAATGGACAATCAAGACCAAGCTCGGCTAACCACCGATTGTATTATTTTTGGATTGGATGAAAGTCATAAACTGAAGGTTTTGCTCATCCAACGAGGAACGCAGCCGTACAAGGATATGTGGGCTTTACCTGGCGGACCTGTTCATAAAGCAGAGGCACTGCGGCAAGCTGCTCTGCGGGTTTTGGAAGAAGAAACGGGCGTTCACGACATCTTCATGGAGCAATTATTCACGTTTGGAAAATTGGGTCGTGACCCACGCGGGCGTTTCGTTACCGTCGCTTATTTTGCCCTCGTCAATCTTTTGGAACACCCTGCCGAAGCCAAAGCAGACACCCGTAATGTGGAATGGTTCGAAATCACCAATCTCCCCAAACTCGCTTTTGACCACGAAGATATTTTGGAATTGGCCATCAAGCAATTGCGCTCCAGAATGCGGTATCAGCCTGTCGGTTTTGAATTATTGCCAGAGCATTTTACCATGCCGCAGCTGCAACAATTATATGAAACTATTTCTGGACAAGAATTGAATAAACGAAATTTTCGGACGCGGATTAAAAATATGGACATTTTAGAAAAAGTAGGTCAACAAGAGAATGTCGCCCACCGTCCGGCTAGTTTATACCGATTTGACAAAGGAAAATACGAGGTTTATTTGCAAGAACAACAAAAAGATGTATTGCGACGAGTGGTTGATTTTGAGAGTTAGACGGGTTGCTGATTGCTGATATGACGTTTTCTTAGATGATAGGCTTAGTTTTTTAGGTTCTTTGACAAATGTCGTGAAATCTGAATTTGTTAATAGAGAGTACTTTTTTAGTCTATTGATACCCCACAAGTCCAACTTGGCGCGTTAGCGATAGAGCTATTGGTAGAAATATTAGTTGTTTGTGCAGAAGCGCGTAGCGATTCCCCTATTAAATACCAGAATATCTTTCGATTGGGCAGTCGCTCTGCGCCTGAATCACCAATAATTGACATTTCTACCAATAGATTAGTCGCCCTGCGCCTTAAAACCACTAATTTCCCAACAAAAGATTAAGGTATCAATAGACTTTTTCAGTACCCCCTACTTTTTAGCTGATAAAGTAGAGGGTACTGAAAAAGTACCCTCTACTGCAGGCTTTCCAATCACGGAATTTGCCAAAAAACCATTTTAGTTGAATGCAGGTTATCTAAGAACACATCGCTTTGGCAACCCGCAACACACCTAATATCCAATCCTTGTTTTGCTAACAGAATATTCTTTCTTCATTTCTGCCATTCGCAAAGCAGTAACCGCTGCTTCCACTCCTTTATTCCCATATTTTCCACCTGCACGGTCTAAAGCTTGCTGCATATTATTGGGCGTTAACACACCAAAAATAAACGGTTTTCCAGAAGCCATCCCCATCGTAGCGAGCGCAGTTGCGACCGCATTATTGATGTATTCGTTGTGGTTGGTTTCTCCTTTGATAACACAGCCGATGCAAATAACAGCATCTACTTTTTTACCAGAAGCCAATATTTTGGCAGCGACTGGCAATTCAAAAGTCCCCGGTACTTGAGCAGTGTGAATATTTTCTTCTCTCGCACCATGTTTTATTAAGGTATCAAAACACCCTTCATAAAGCGCGTGAGTAATTTCTTTGTTCCAATCCGCTACCACAATACCAAAAGAAAGGTCTGCCGCTGATGGAATACTATTTTCATCGTAATCTGATAGATTTTTTAATGCACTTGCCATTTTTGCGAGTTAGGCAAATTTTAGAAACTTTGAATAAACCAAAGTTTCTAAAATTCGATTAATAAAAAAAAGGTAAGATGATATCACCTTACCTTTTTCAGAACAATTTTAATAGAATTTAGATTACAAAATTGACAGATTATTTTACAAAAATAATTATTGAACAAATGCCTTTAGAAACGTTTAAAAAATAACTTATTCTTTGAACGTTCCTTAAGTAAAAACGATTCAATAACTGGGCCATTATGCTTGTCCTTTTCCCTTCTAAAAAACACAAAAAATAGTTCCGTAACGAAGGCTATGCAACGATTTTTTGAATTCTTTAGAAGAAAAAATTACGGCGCATTATGGTCCAACTTATT
>JBLHWU010000008.1:0-46989 GCA_047629355.1 Saprospiraceae bacterium
TTTCTTAAAGAATTTTTTAGAGGAAACTAACGAAAAAAAGATACTTCTTTGATTGTTCGATTATTTATGTCCAAGTACTTACAATTATTATCTCTTACTTTGAAAGGTATTAATAATGAGAGATGTTCAATCTGAAAAACACAAAAAAGTCTAAATTTTGTGTATTCTTATACTTGTCTAATTTTCTCTCGTGCGCCTTGGCCCGTCTGCCGTCCACCATTCAAATAATTCACCCCCATCAACAAAAAGAACAAATACAGCGATATCCCAAAATTATTCTCTACCGTATTCTCCATCATAAAAGACATGAAAATTATCGCATGGAGCGCAAGAAACAAGGGATTCCTATAATTTTTTTGATAAAACAGCGGAAAAAAGAAGGCAAAGCTAAATAGTAAAACGCCAATAATGCCCGTTCCTGCGTAATGCGATAAAAATTGATTGTGTGGTTTTCGATAAGAATATTGACCGTTAAATTTTTCGGCGTAAACTTTCTTAACCTCCTGTTTCAAATCACCTGCCCCGACACCAAGAAGCGGATGTGCATTGCCAATTTCTAAACCAACCACGAGCGAAGTAATTCTTTCTGAATCAGAATAATTGCCGCCAATACTCTGTCTATATTGGTCAAAATCCCATTTGGCGTAAGCGATTTTTGTTTGAAAACTAGGAAAAAGCTGATACGCAATAAACGGAACCGCAGTTAAACCAACAACGGTTGCCAATATCAACCAGTATTTTTTTGAAGAAATCGCATGATGAATACCGACCACGAAAAGCCCTAAATACAAAGCTAAAATGCCACTTCTGACAGACAATACATGAATAAATGCAAACAAGAATAACGTCATTCCACCGATAAAATATCGCTCGTTTTTAGAAGAAAAATAAAAATTATCCCACCACAAAGCTACACCGCCAATAATACTCAAGGCCAGCGTCAAACTAAATCGAATGTGATTAGAAGGAGTGGGTACAGGTTGTCCTTTTCCAATTAATTCATTGATGTTTTTAAAATCAGATAGGTAATGCATGCCGACATAGCAGCAGGTCATAAACATTAAAAACAACAAAAAATAAAGGATAGCGTAGCACTCTTTCTTTGTCAACTTAGGCATACTCAAAAATGCAAATGGCAAAATTAAAAACGGCAACTTTATGCGTAATCGCTCCAAAGTATAATCCATATCCGAGGAATAAATTCCTGAAAAAAGCACTATGAAAAAGGAAATTGTAATCACCCACCAAACCTTTTCTGTCTTGAATCTGCGCCAATTTTCTGCTAAAGTATCGCGCCAAGTCACGCGCACTTGCGGTCCATCAAATTTCAATTGAAACAAGGCCAAGACCAGAAGCCCAATCATCGATACCGATAGAATAAATTCGGCAGACAAAATCATGCTCACTAACCACAGAAAAAGGAAAGTAATGGACTGAATTTTGTAAGATTTCATAAAGACGACTCACTGTTGACGGCTCACGGCGCACGGTGCGGCAAGCAACAGGCGACGTTTTCCTAAAGATTTAAAGTAATTTTCTTCCGCAAACTTAACTATTTGCTATCAATTCCATAGTTGAACAAACTTTTTTTCAACCATTTGGGTTAGCTATTCTTAGTTTAGACGCAAAAACTTACCTTTGCAGATTAATTCGATTCGCTCGATTATTGTGATTATCTCGATTGTCGCTGTAATCGAATCAATCGAGTCAATCAAAATAATTGAAACAATCAAATCATGGCAGCAGAAATTTTCGCAAAAGTAGAGCAAATCATCAAGGACATCGAAGCGGCAACTCCGGAGACGGCAGAAGCGGTGGAGCAATTTCGGATAAAATATTTGGGTTCAAAAAATGCGTTGAAGCCGTTGATGGGCGAGATGCGCAATATTCCAAATGAGAAAAAACGTGATTTTGGGCAGTTGGTTAATAAGGCAAAGCAAGTAGCAGAAACGAAGTTTCAAGAGTTGAAAAATGCTGCGGATGCTGCGGCTGACGATGAAGCGGCTGCCTCAATTGACTTGACTATGCCGGGCGAACCGATGGATTTGGGCGCACGTCATCCTTTGGCAGTGATGATGAATAAGATTATCAGCATTTTTGAAAAGATAGGTTTTGAAATTGCCGAGGAGCGCGAAATTGAAGATGATTGGCACAATTTCACGGCGATGAATACGCCAGAAGACCACCCTGCGCGGGATATGCAAGACACGTATTATTTAAAGGGTAGCACGGAAATGTTGTTGCGAACGCACACTTCTTCTGTGCAAGCACGGACGATGACAACGCAGAAGCCACCGATTCGGATTCTTGCGCCAGGTCGGGTTTATCGGAACGAAACGATTTCGGCACGGTCGCATTGCCAATTTCATCAGGTGGAAGGATTGTATATTGATGAGGGGGTTTCTTTCGCGGATTTGAAGCAGACTTTGTTGTATTTTTCTCAGGAAATGTTTGGCGAGAAAACGAAAATTCGTTTGCGACCGTCTTATTTTCCATTTACGGAACCGAGTGCGGAGATGGATATTTCTTGTTTTATTTGTGACTCTAAAGGTTGTAATATTTGTAAGTATACGGGTTGGGTAGAAATTTTGGGTTGTGGCATGATTGACCCGCAAGTTTTAGAAAACTGTGGGATTGATTCTAAAAAATATACGGGTTTTGCCTTTGGAATGGGGATTGAACGACAAGCGATGTTGAAATATAAAGTGAATGATATTCGCTTGTTTTTTGAAAATGACGTGCGGTTTTTGGAGCAGTTTTCGGGGGCGGTTTGATTGATTGTTGGTGAAAATTGTTTAACTTTGAAAGAAAAAAAGATATGACAACAAATTTGAACTTTAAATATCAGTTAGATGAAAAGGGAGAACCTAATGCAGTCATTATTCCTTTGAGAGATTGGCAAATAATTCAAAAACAAATAGAAGATTTTGAATTTATAACTGAAATTAGACAAGGAGTAAGAGATTCTATGCAAGAAATAGCCGAAATAAAGGCGGGGAAAAGAAAAAAGCCTCAAACTTTAAAAGAATTTTTGAATGAATGTTAATATTATTCCCACGGATAGTTTTAGGAAAGAAGTAAAAAAACTTTTAAAGAAATATCGTTCTCTAAAAAAAGAATTGATTGACTTAAATCAGGAATTAGAGCTAAATCCTAATTTAGGAACGAAAATTAGTGAAAATACTTTCAAAATAAGACTTGGAGTAAAAAGTAAAGGAAGAGGGAAAAGTGGAGGGATGCGAGTTATTACCTATCAATTATTAGAAAATAACGATAATTTAGATGTATGGCTGATTTCCATTTATGACAAATCAAAAATAACTACGAGAAGCCAGAAATATATTGATGGAGTAATTGCCGCCGATGTTTCACAAAAAAAAGAAAAATTAAGTCAATCAATGTCTGATAAATACACCTGCCTTTCACAACTACAATCCGACCTAAAATCTAATAAAACAACTCTTCCTCAACTCCTCAATCACTACCTCTCCAAAATAGAATCCACCAAAAGTCTAAACATCTACATCGAAGTCTTCGCGGACGAAGCCCGTCAAAAAGCGCAAGAATTACAGCAAAAATACGAGCAAAATTCAGGAAGTGTAGGCAAACTCTTTGGTGCAATCATTTCTCTAAAAGACAATATTTGCTATCAAGGACACGGCGTAACCGCAGGTTCAAAAATGTTGAAAGGTTTTGAATCTATTTATAATGCAACGGCGGTTGAGCGATTGTTGGCGGAAGATGCGATTATTGTTGGGCGAGTAAATTGCGATGAATTTGCGATGGGTTCGACGACGGAAAGTTCGGTTTATGGCGTGACGCGAAATGCAGCAGATACGACGCGCGTGCCTGGCGGAAGTTCGGGCGGTTCAGCTGTGGCGGTTCAGGCAGACACTTGTTTGATGAGCATTGGTTCGGATACGGGAGGCTCGGTTCGGCAGCCAGCGGCGTTTTGTGGCGTGGTGGGGATGAAGCCAACTTATGGACGGATTTCGCGGTATGGTTTGTTGGCTTATGGTTCTTCGTTTGACCAAATCGGGACGTTGACAAATTGTGTGGAAGATGCTGCTATTTTATTGGAAGTAATGGCGGGGGAAGATGATTTTGATGCGACGGCAAGTAGTAAAGACGTAGGGAATTATAACGAAGCAATTTTTTCTAAAAAAGCAAAAATTGCCTACTTTGATACCGCAATGAATCACGAAAGTATGGATGGGGATGTGAAAAAGTTGTCGCTGGATTTTGTTGAAAAATTAAAAAAAGACGGGCACGAAGTTGAAGCCGTTGATTTTGAATATTTGGATTACATTATTCCTGCTTATTATGTTTTGACGACAGCGGAAGCTTCTTCCAATTTGTCGCGTTATGATGGTATTCGATTTGGACACCGAAGCTCGGAAGCTAAAAACATAGATGAAGTCTATAAAAAATCACGGACGGAAGGATTTGGAACGGAAGTGAAGCGGCGAATTATGCTGGGTACTTTCGTTTTGAGTGCTGGATATTACGATGCTTATTATACGAAAGCACAGCAAGTTCGGGCGTTGATTGCGCAGCGAACGGAGGAGATTTTAAGTGAGTACGATTTTATTTTAATGCCAGCTTCACCTACGCCTGCTTGGGAAATTGGTAAAATGGACGATGATCCCGTGGCGATGTATTTGGCGGATATTTACACGGTGCAAGCGAATATGGTGGGGATTCCTGCGATTGCGTTTCCGATTGGAGAACATTCTAATGGGATGCCGGTGGGGATTCAGTTGATGGGGCGAAAATTTGGGGAAGGGGAGATGTTGGCTTTTGCGAAGGAGGTTTGTTGATAAGGAAATCGAAATATTAGCAATAAAAAACGGAACAAGTCGCTCACTTGTTCCGTTTTTTGATTTGATTTGATTCTTTGAAAATTCACTAAATTTATGATGAGATTAAGCATCCTTCCTGAAAAATACCTCTCCATTCCGCGACATCCTCAACAAAAGCGGACTACACCGATACCTATCTTCATGGTACGTTTCCCGCAATTCTTCCATCAATTTGACGCATTTATCTAGTCCCCATTCATCTGCCCAAGCCAGCAAGCCTTTCGGGTAATTCACTCCTTTTGTCATCGCTAAATCAATATCTTCCGCACTCGCCACTTGCCAAAAAAAGGCATCTGCTGCTTCATTTATCAACATAATAATGATGCGTTCAACGATTTTTTGACCCAATTCCATGTTTTTACTAGGTTCAGGTTTTTTTGCATCTTCCCCATAATCATAAAATCCGCGCCCCGTTTTTCTACCTAAATATCCTGCTTCGGATAATCGCTTTTGCGTGAAAGATGGCTTGTAACGGGCATCGTAATAAAATGATTTAAAAACCGTCTCCGTAACCGTGTAATTCACATCATGTCCAATATAATCCATCAAAGTAAAGGGTCCCATTCTAAAACCAGCAATCTCCTTCATCGCCCAATCAATCGTCGCCACATCCGCAATTCCTTCTTCCAAAATCCGAAGTGCTTCCCCATAAAAAGGGCGGGCTACTCGATTGACAATAAAACCAGGTGTATCTTTTGCTAAAACGACCAATTTGCCCCAAGATTCAATTAAATTTCTAGTTTTGTGTACTACTTCTTCATCAGTTTGAATGGCAGGAATTACCTCCACTAATTTCATCAAGGGCGCAGGATTGAAAAAATGAATTCCGACTACTCGCGAAGGTTTTTTACAAGCCGCTGCAATTGACGCAACAGATAAAGAGGAGGTATTTGTTGCCAAAATGCAATCTTCCGAAACGATTTTTTCCAACTGACTAAAAACCGTTTTTTTGACTTTTAAATTCTCAACAATCGCTTCAATCACCAAACCCGCTTCCGAAAAGGATTCCATCGAATTGACCATTAAAATACGTCCAAAAATCGCTTTAGATTCTTGCGGAGTCAACCGTCCTTTTTCAACCAAACGATTGAGTATTTTCTGCAATTTTTCGCTGGCTCTTTTCAAGGCTTCGCGATTGGTGTCGAATACCAAAACTTCGTGTCCAGCTATAGCTGCTACTTGTGCGATGCCGCTACCCATTGCGCCGCTTCCGAGAATTCCGATGGTCATAAGCTTTATTTTTAGAGGTCAAGTGTCAGAAAATCGGCGTTTGAATTGGCTGACCTCTGAAGGTAAATTTAATAAAGGGCAAATATACAATGTATTGTAGAATAGGGTGGATTCTACAAGTATTATTGTTTTTCGTAGATTTATATGGAAAGTGATAGCTTAAAGAATCGAAAAATATACTTTATGAAAAAGAACTCACTATTTTTTTATCGTTACTTAAGCCTAATCTATTGTTGTATTCTAATTTTTTGTTGTAAACATTGTCCTCCTTGTTATGATGATTATTTTTTAGATGACTGCTATGCTACATTTATGCCCTATCAAATGAACGAGGAAGTAATTTTCGTCAATGTAAGTACCTGGACACAATTAATCGAACATCTAAAAAGTATCTTTTTCCGTTATTTTCTCTAAAAAATACTTCAATAAAGGGATTAGTTAAGAATTTTTCAGAGAAAACTAACGAAAAAATCTTACTCCTTTGATTGTTCGATTATTTATGTCTAGGTACTTAAACAATGAAAAAGTATCTTTTCAAATAATAAAAAGAGATACAATCAGAACGAATCGACCTGGTTATGACATAAGTAATCATGATGCAGGAGATTGGGGCTGTTGTTTCGAAATCTTTTTTGAAACTTTGGAGGTTTCACTTCAAGGAGATAGCACGAACCAAGTTAATTTTACCATTAGACCTCCTTCCTCTTTAAGTGTAGAAGTCGATATTTTAGGAAAGAAAAATAGTTCTGCATTCGGATTGTCAATATGTCAAATTTCTGAAAACAATAAAATTGATACATTAATCGTTGCTAACAAACAGTTTATAAACGTTTACAACAGTTCATTCTCTTCTGATACTTTGAATGCTTTTTACTACAATGAAGTTGGTCAAGGACTGGTTGGATTTATCCTTGAAGGAGAAGAATGGGCGCTAGAATAATAGTTTTATTTAAAAACTTACAATATCCCCAAATGCAAAAACGCTCTTAACAAAGCCGTCACCGTATGTGGATGCTCAATCTTCCCATTTTTAAATAACTCAAAAACTTCCGAAATCTGCATCTTTTTCAAAACAATATCCTCCGCATCATCAAAATGTGTCTCGCCAATCAACTCTACATCTTGCGCCAACCAATGATGAATGTAGGCATCTTGAAAAACCGGATTAGCGGGAATATTACCTAAATAATGCCAATTTTTACTGCCATAGCCTGTCTCTTCTAATAATTCTCGTTCAACTGTTTTTTGTTGATTCTCCCCATCATCGACCATACCGCCTGGGACTTCCAATGTTTTTTTTGTAATGCCAAAACGATATTGTTCAATCATCAAAATATGTCCGTCGGCAGTTATTGGGACGACATTTGCAGCATCGTTGCCTGTCAAAACGGTAATGGTCACAGGTTTTTGATTGCGAGGGTTGATGAGGATATCGGTTCTGATTTGAAATAATGGATTTGTCAAACCAAATTCAGAAGAAAGCGTTTTCCACTTGTTTTTTTTAGGCTGCATTTTTTTCTTTTTAAGAACTGGTGATAAGTAACGGTAAAATAATAAGTCCGCCAACTAACAACGTTTATTTTGTTCTTTTTCTCCACTTCGGTCGAAATGACAAAAGGTTTTTATTTTTTAAATAAGAATTATCTCTACATAATGACTGTTTCAAAAGTGGAAAATAAGGACAAAAGAAATACTTGGTAGTTGGCGGAGTTATTATTTTACCGTTACTACGCGTTACTTAAAAGAAGTGTGGATAAATAAATTTATCAATTGGCAAAGAAAGTCATAATTTTACGTGTTTTATAAATTCTCATACTTTTCGCCCAAATTGAACTGCTGAAAATATATGACTTACAACATTCAAAAAATAGCCCAGATTTTAAATGGGAAAATTTTTCAAAATCCAACGCCGAACGCTTTGGTGGAACACTTGTTGATTGATTCGCGGCAAGTCTCCTTTGCGCATTCAACGCTATTTTTTGCGATAGAAAGTAAGCGACGGGATGGACACGATTTCATCGCAGACTGCTATGAACGCGGTGTCCGAAATTTCATTATTTCCAAAAACATTCATTTCCAAGATTTTCCCGAAGGCAATTTTATGATGGTCAGCAATACCTTGACCGCTTTGCAGCAGTTGGCGAAATATCACCGGGAGCAATTTCCTGAGCTCACCGTCATCGGCATTACAGGTAGCAATGGTAAAACGATGGTGAAAGAGTGGCTTTTTCAATTGTTGAACCCAGACTATTATATTGTACGAAGTCCGAAAAGTTACAATTCTCAAATTGGCGTGCCGTTGTCCGTTTGGCAAATTGAACCGCACCATACTTTAGCGATCTTTGAAGCGGGTATTTCTGAAATGGGCGAGATGGAAAAGATTGCGCCGATTATTGATTGTAATATTGGTGTTTTTACAAATATTGGAGAAGCACACAGCGCGGGAATTCCTGATATGGAAACCAAATTAGAGGAAAAAATTAAGCTATTTTGGAACTCAAAAGGCATTATTTTCTCCTTGGATGACCCAATGGTTGATGCCGCGATTTCGAGCCGGTTTCAAGATACGGATATGTTTATGTCGTCTGATTATAATGACATGGCTGGGCTGTATATTGAACGCGTTAAAACCATCGGACGGCGTACTAAAATTTCGGGTACTTTATTTGACGAGCCAGTTAGTATTTACATCCCTTTTTCCGATGAAATTTCTATACAAAACGCGATTCATTGCTGGGCGGTGATGCTATTTTTAGAAATAGAAAATAGCGTAATTCAGCAGCGAATGTTGCGCCTCGAACCCGTGGAAATGCGTTTGGAGGTGAAAGAAGGAGTCAATAATTGCACGGTCATTAATGATGCGTACAATTCAGACTTGTCTTCGTTTGGCATGTCTTTAACCTTTCAAAAACAGCAGGCAAGTGATGGAGAAACGGTCTTGTTTTTATCGGATATTTATCAATCTGGAAAAGAATTAGCAGAACTGTATGAAACGGTAGCGGAGATACTAAACCACTATGAAGTTGATAAAATAATTTGTATTGGTGAGGAAATTCAACAGTTGAAATTTGAAATGACTGGGAATATCACTTATTTTAAAAATACAGCGGAATTTCTTCAACAACTTAACATCGACGATTTTCAAAATCAGACCATTTTATTAAAAGGGGCACGCGTATTTCAATTTGAAAAAATAGCCGACCGCCTTTCTAAAAAAGTGCATAAAACAGTATTGGAAATCAACATGAGTGCCTTGCAACATAATCTTCGAGTGTACAGTAATTTGCTACATTCGGGTACAAAAATGATGGCGATGGTTAAAGCATCTGCTTACGGAAGTGGGGCGATAGAAATTGCGCGGCAACTGGAGTTCTCTAAAGTGAATTACCTTGCTGTAGCTTATACGGATGAAGGTGTTGAGTTGCGAAAAGCTGGTATTCAGCTACCGATTATGGTGTTGAACCCAGAAGAAGCGACTTTCGCAGATTTGATAGAAAATGACCTTGAACCACAGATTTCTAACCTTCGATTTTTACATCAATTTAATGAATTTGTCAAAGCGAATCAGCCCATTTTTCCAGAGGATATTTTTGAGGGAAAACTGCCAGATATTTTTACCGATTTTGCGCAAATGGTGAAAGAAGAAATGGAATCGAATAATAAATATCCCATCCATTTAAAATTGGATACGGGGATGCACCGCTTGGGTTTTGAGGAAAAAAATTTTCCAGAATTGCTGCCATTTTTGAAAAAATCAAAAGACTTGGACATTATTTCTATCCTCTCGCATTTGGCAGCAAGTGAGGCGGCAGACCATGATAAATTTACCAATAATCAAATTGACCAATACCTTAAATTATACGAAAAAATCGCTGCTGAATTAAATTATCGTCCCATTCGTCATATCCTAAATTCTGGTGGAATCGTTCGTTTTCCCGAATTTCAAATGGATATGGTCCGCCTTGGAATTGGTTTGTATGGCATTGATAGCAGCAGTTTAGTTCAAGATAAATTACAAACGGTCAGCACGCTAAAAGCAAGGGTCTCTCAAATTAAAAACATCTCAGCAGGTGATACCGTCAGCTATGGACGAAGCGGCAAAGCGGAGAAAGATATGACCATCGCAACCCTGTCGATTGGTTATGCCGATGGCTTGCCTCGTGCTGCTGGAAATGGTAAATATAAAGTGTTAATTAATGGACAAAACGCTTCGATTTTTGGTACTGTTTGCATGGATATGTGCATGGTTGACGTGACGGATATCGCGGATGTAGAACAAGGGGATGAGGTGATTGTTTTTGGGGAGAATCCGAAAGTTGAAGATTTAGCGGCGGCGGTCGGAACGATTCCATATGAGATTTTTACTGGCGTTTCTAGTCGGGTAAAACGCGTTTATTTCCAAGAGTAGGCGAGAATTAAATCATGGTGATTTTCAAAATCACCATGATTTAAAGAGAACCTAGAGTTCTAATTTTTCCGTTTTTCCGTTTTTTCAACTTTCTTCGTTACTGTTGTCTCGCCATTTTTAGTTATGGTCGTAATCGTAGTGGTCGTTACACTTTCATCTTCTTCGACGGAGACTTCAACATTCGTATTTTCATTACCACCTTCTGAAATTGTCTCCTTTTCGGTATGACCTTTCAAAGTTGTTTTTACTTAGCTTGCAATTGCTTTTTAATATCGTTAGGAATATCACCCTCGCCATCCCACTGAAAAACTGATGTTACCCCAATAATTAGGGCCGTTAGCTAAGACAATAATTTTTCCTAACTTTGTTATCATGAAAAGGAGAAATTTCACATCAAAATTCAAAACAAAAGTAGTTTTGGAAGCAATTAAAGAAAGTAAAACACTTGCAGAAATTGGACAGCAATACACGCTTGCGCCAACTCAAATTAGTAAGTGGAAAAAAGAATTTTTGTCTAATGCGGAAAGTGTCTTTACGAATGTAAAGAAGTCTCAAAAAAGTGAGTTCGGAGCGGAGCGAGATAGCCTGTTGAAAACAATAGGAGAATTGAAAGTAGAGAATGATTTTCTAAAAAAAACGCTGGTTTAAAAAGCCTATCGGAGCGTAGAAAATTAATTGACCCCGAGAGTGATTTGAGCAAAAGTGCTCAATGTCGAATTTTGGGTTTGCACCGTAGCGGCATCTATTATGAAAACCGTGGAGAAAGTACCTTAAATTTGGAGTTAATGCGACTGATGGACATGCGTTATCATTATCATCCTTATGAAGGCGCACCTCGAATGCACGATTATTTGACTTTGGACGAAGGGTATGAAGTGAGCTTTAATAGAGTTGCACGGTTGTATTATGAAGTGATGGGCTTGCGCGCAATTATTCCTGGACCACATACTTCAAAAAGGAACAAGGAACATCAGGTTTATCCTTATTTATTAAGGGGTTTGGAGGTTGTTCGCCCTAATCAAGGTTGGGCTACGGATATTACTTATATGCCCTTGCCGAAAGGATTTATGTATCTTACTGCCATTATTGATTTGTTTAGCCGATATGTTATTCATTGGTCGGTATCGAATACGATGGAGGCAAGATGGTGTCAAGAATTATTGGAAAAAGGCATGGAAAAATGTGGCGTACCTGAAATTGTAAATACTGACCAAGGCGTTCAATATACGAGCAAGGTTTTCACTGAGTTTATCCTTGGTTCTGGCAGCAAATTGAGTATGGATGGAGTTGGTAGAGCGACTGATAATGCTTTTATTGAGCGATTGTGGCGAACGGTGAAATATGAAAATGTCCGTTTTTTAGAGTACACTGACGGGTTGAAATTGATAAAAGGGATGGATGCTTATTTTCCAAAATATAATAATCGAAGGCATTCTTCTTTGGAGAAACAACGACCAAAGGATGTTTACGAAAGTGGGCTGATAGGTATTTCAAATAGACCGCAAAATTGAGTCATTTTTCGTGAGATTGTAAAGGGTATATAAACGTCGTCGTGCCTCCTCCGCCCTTGACAAAATCACTCAAAATACTCGACGGTGGCTTACGATTTCAAAAACCATGAAAAATGAACTACCTGCTAAAAAACGGGTAAAATTGAATCTATTTATTAACGAAGGATTATTGTTAAGTGGCCCTATGAATTGGGGTAAGCTCATCAGATCATTTCATTGTCAGAAGTCAGAAAGATTCAAATAAAAATTGGTAACAATCTGACTTTTAACAGCGTAGCGGTCTGACTTTTGACCTTTTTTTTTAGGAAAGCTTCGACTTAAGTTTTAATCGTTTTTTCTCTTGCTTTTCCAATAATTTTAAATATTTCCGCAACTGCTTTTGAGATTGCTTTTTCCCATTAATTTTAAAATTGGTTTCATTTAATTCGAATTCAAATCGTTCTCCTTTTTGAATCAAACCATCTAAAATTAATTCATTTTGTAAATCCTTAAAAAGGATTGATTCATTGAGTTTGTTCAAATGTTGTAGTTCGTCTAAATATAAAATTTTAGGAGACGGAAGCAATTCAAAACGGTGCACTTCACCTTCTTCCAATCGCTGTTTCTTAAATCTTTCTGCGGTTTCTTCTTGATTTTTCTTTTGCCATTCATTCTCTTCCATCTGCTTCTGTCTTAACCATTTTTGACTAAATTTTCCGTCCCTTTTACGTTCTTCAGTTTCTATTTCAAAACGTTTCTGCCAACGTTGATACTCTAAATTGGTAGGCGAGTCTTTATCTAAAATTGGAAAAGTAACATTTCCTTTAAGTCTCAATAAACCTTCTGGGAAATCGTCTTTTGAAATGCTTTCCAAATTAAAATTATTAGCCAGCCCTTCCAAATTTTTTCCATTTTCAAAAGCAAAATATTCAGACAAAGTTGATTTTGGAAAACCGTCATCAAATTTAAAAACCCGATTTTTATTATCATCAAAAAAGAAAATATTCGGCTGTCCATTTTCAATTTCTTTAATGATAAAACGGTCATTTTTGCTCAATAATTCAATTGCTTCATCGTTGATTTTAATAATCTGCTTGCCATTTACAAGTTCTTCAATTTTTATCGTCATCGGTTCATTGTTCTCATCTGTTTCAATGGTGATAATGGTATTGCCATTGTCGTCTT
Organism: Saprospiraceae bacterium; assembly: GCA_047629355.1. Taxonomy (GTDB): domain Bacteria; phylum Bacteroidota; class Bacteroidia; order Chitinophagales; family Saprospiraceae; genus CAYUNA01. The sequence goes on from JBLHWU010000008.1 coordinate 13,176, forward strand.
TTTTAGTAACGATGGTTTTGGATTTCTGTGTAAAACCAAAACCTGGCGCATTATCTCTATTAGGTGCAGGCGGTGGGGGAGGAGGTGGAATCGCTCCATTTGGGACCAGCGGCGCAGGTGGCGGAGGTGGAGGAATTGACGCATTTTGCATACTGGATTTCAAGTCTTTGATTTGTTTTTCATATTTTTTAAAATCCGCTTTTGTAATATTTTTTCCATCAATAGTCACGTTTTCTATTTCGCCATTAACCAAGGAAATTTTAGATTCTACTCCGTCCACAGTTTTGGTATAAGTTGAACGATTTGTACTTTTGGAAGGAATACTATCTTTTTTGATAAAAGTCGCGATAATGGTCCGTCCATTATCCGTTTCAAACACATTCAAGCCTTCCAGCTTTTCCACCTCAATTTCAATGTTGTTCGAAAAATTCTTACCCGTTAAAATATTTGCCATTGGCGTATTTGCACCAAAGGAAATCATGATCATCAAAACGACAAAGAGCGTCGTTGCCATTAATTTTTCCATAATATTGCTTTTATTTTGTGGTTGATTTAAAATGCGTTGTACTCGATGTAACAACTGGTTTTTTTGACTCGAAAATGCCATTGCCAATGCAGGTGCTCCTGCGTGCATTTCCTGTAAGCTCAACAATGCTTTGGCATAATGCAAAGGATTACCGCACAATTTGACCGCCAAATCATCGCAACAGTTTTCGCGCTCCAAACGGATATTTCCAGAAATCCACCAGGCGGCAGGGTGGAAATAAAAGAGTGTTTCGACGAAAGTTTGTAGGATATTGAGTAGATAATCATTTCTATAAATATGCGCCAGTTCGTGTGCTAAAATTGCTTCGACTTGTTCTTCCGAAAGTGCATTAATCGCACCAATTGGCATCAAAATAACAGGTTTCAAATAACCGACAACCATCGGTACTTTGACCAAAGCTGATTCCAATAGCGCAACTGATTTTTTTAAAGGAATTTGCTGTGCAATCCCTTTCATTTTTTGTTGCCAAAAATTATTAAAAGGCTTGTTCTGATTATTTTTCAAATGCTGAATATAGAGCAAACCGCCCAACATTTTTAAAATAAAAAACACCACACCCATTAGCCAAACCGAAACTATCAGCGGCAAATTTTGATTAAAATAATTGGTGAAATTTTGCCAAAAATTAACTTCGGATTGTACGCTTGTTTCTACCAAAAAAGCTTCTTCCAAACTCATCGCAGGTGCTTTTTGATACAAAAGACAAAACGTAATAATGGAGGTCAACAGTAACGCAAATAATCCAAAATTAGCAACTGCATAACGCGTTCGTGCCGTCTTTTTCTCCATCGACAATAACACAAATGCCAAGAGGACGGCAATTAAAATGCCCTGCCAAATCGAGTGAATAACCGTCCAACCGAGGGCGTAGAGGAGGTTTTCTGAGAGGAGTTCGTATAGGTAATTCATTTGACTTTGTTTTATGGTTTTGTCATTCCGACCATTCTTTGTCATTCCGACCGAAGTGGAGGAATGACAAAGAAAAATTGGAATGACAAATTAATTCTCTTTTTCAATTTTATCAATCAACGCCTTAATCTCACCCAACTCCTCCGACGAAGCTTTATGGTTGCCCAATGCTTGCATCACCAATTTCATCGCCGAACCCCGAAAGGTCGCATCGACAAATTGGTCGAGTAATTTTCCCTGCGTCTCCGATTCATTAATCGCAGCACTATATATATGGGTACGACTGTCGGTGTTGCGACTGACGAGTTTTTTGTCGAGCATGATTTGCATCAATTTGAGCGTCGTCGTATAGCCAATTTCTTTACCGCTGGTATTTTTCTTATTGAGTTGTTCATTGACTTCGCGTACCGAAGCTTCTCTGTTAGCCCAGAGGATTTGCAGGATGCCGAGTTCGCTGTCCGTAGGTTTTTGATATTTCATTATTGTCGTTATTTTTTGTGCTGCAAAGATATACGAATCAATTCGTAATAAGCAAGTTTTAATACGAATAACTTCGTAGTTTTAAGAAATTTTAACATTTCAGGTAATAATCAGCGGATAAATGATAGATTTGTTCCATAGAAGTTATTTAAGAATGTCTTGCTGAGGCTATAACTTCATAAAAAATAGAACTTATGAAATACACTTTTACTATTTGTCTTCTCTTTTCGACCCTATTTCTATTCGGTCAAAATCCTAATAAAAAAACGCTTGGTCACGAAGAACTTGTTTCTTGGAATCGGATTCGCAACACCGAAATTTCTAATGATGGAAATTACGTCGTTTATAATTTGAAAGCGGAAGAAGGAAATACGACGCTGAAGCTTTATGATGCGAAAAAAGACACGGAGACGACTTTTGAAAGAAGTGAAGGCGCGAAAATTAGTTATGATAATCGTTATCTCATTTTTAAAATAAAAGTTGATTGGGATTCTTTGCGGCAAATGAAACGGGAGAAAGTTGAAAAGGAAGATATGCCAAATGATACGCTTGCCATTTATGATTTACAAACGCAAAGTTTAGAAAAAATCGCCAATGTCAAATCATTTGAAATGCCTGAAAAGTGGTCAGATTGGGTGGTTTATCACAAGGAAATTGAAAAGCCTGTGAAGGACACGACTGCTGCGGTGGTTGATACTTTGCAAATGAGTCAACCCGATACCTTGGTTACTAAAAAGGAAGAAAAGAAGAAGAAAAAAGCCAAAAAAGAAGGTAAAAAAACAGGGACAAAATTGGTTATTCGTAACTTGAAAACGGGGAAAAAAGAAGTTGTTAGATTTGTGAAAGAATACATTTTGGCTGAGGAAGGCAAGCGCATTTTGATGAATAGTACGGGTAAAGATTCGACGTTTTTAGAAGGCGTGTATGTGTTTGATTGTGAAGAAGAAATATTGAGTGCTGTCTTTATAGAAAAAGGTGAATATACAAATCTGACTCTTGATGAAAAAGGCATGCAAGCGGCGTTTCATGTAAATTTAGATACCACGGAAATGCAAGTGCCGCCGTTTGGTTTGGTTTATTGGAAAAATGGTTTTGAACAAGCGAGAATTATTGCAGATACTACTTCAAGGATATTGGCGAATAACTGGCGAGTGAGTGAAAATGAAAGTCCGCAATTTTCTAAAAATGGCAAGCAATTGTATTTTGGTATCGCGCCGTCACCGATTTTGCAAGATACAGCAATGTTGGAGGAGGATATTGTGAATGTGGAAGTTTGGTCGTATGAAGATGCGGTGCTGCATACGCAACAAAATAATCAGTTGAAGGATGAACAAAAGCGGACATATCAAGCTGTTTGGCATGTAGCGGAGAATAAATTAGTGCAATTAGGGCGCGAAGATATTCCAGAAACTAGGATGGGCGATGAAGGGAATGCCGACTATATTTTGGGCTACGATGAGCGTCCATATTTCAAACAGTTTTCTTGGGAAGGCGTGGTTCGGAAGGATTTGTATTTAATTAATAATAAAACTGGAGCAACGAAAACGGTTGCAGAAGCGATGGAAGGGCGAACTGTTTTTTCACCAAAGGCGGAGTTTATTTATTGGTACAATGAATTAGATACAGCGTGGTTTGCGTATGAAGTTAAGGTAGAAAAATTGCGACAGATTACGGATAATAATACCGTGAAATTTTATAATGAAATCCATGATTCGCCATCGCAGCCGTGGCCGTATGGCATTGCAGGTTGGACGGAAAACGACGATTATATTTTGATTAATGACCGTTATGATATTTGGAAAATTGACCCGCGAGGGAAGGAGAAAGCGGTAAAATTAACGGAAGGGCGAGCAAATAAAAAAACGTATCGCTACGTGCGTTTAGACCGAGAAGAACGAAATATTGATTTGAGTCAAAATTTGCTACTGCATGTTTTTGATGGAAATACGAAAGGTGGCGGTTATGCATCTTTAAATAAAAAAGAAGAAGTCAAAAATTTGATTTTTGATGAGAATTTCCGTTTCTTCAGACGTCCACAGAAGGCGCAGAATGCTGACAAACTTATTTTTACGAAAGAAAATTTTCAGACCTTTCCAAATCTGAATTTAACCAATTTAAGTTTTACGAATCCAATGAAAATAACTGATGCCAATCCGCAGCAAGCCGATTATTCTTGGGGCAGCATTGAGTTGTATCAATGGACGGATTTGAATGGGAACGTGCTGACTGGACAATTGGTAAAACCTGAAAATTTTGACCCAACCAAGCAATATCCGATGTTGGTTAATTTTTATGAAAAAAGCTCAGATAGATTGCATCAGTATCGCACACCGCTGCCAGGGCGTTCGACGATAAATTATCCGTTTTATGCAAGTAAAGGCTATTTGATTTTTAATCCAGATGTACCGTATCGTACTGGTTATCCGGGCGAAAGTGCGTTGAATGCAGTGCTATCAGGTGTGACTTCGTTGATTGATAAAGGCTTCGTAAATCGCGACAAAATTGGTGTGCAAGGACACAGTTGGGGTGGTTATCAAGTGGCCTATTTGATCAATCGAACGGATATTTTTGCTTGTGCAGAGAGTGGCGCGCCGGTGGTCAATATGTTTTCGGCTTACGGTGGAATTCGATGGGGAAGTGGGATGAGTCGGATGTTTCAATATGAACATACGCAGAGTCGAATTGGTGGGACGATTTGGGAATATCCGCTACGTTATTTGGAGAATTCGCCGATTTTTACGCTGGATAAATGCAATACGCCTGTGCTGATTTTGCACAATGATAAGGATGGGGCCGTGCCGTGGTATCAAGGGATTGAGTATTTTGTCGGGATGCGTCGCTTGAATAAACCTGCTTGGCTATTGAATTATAATGACGAACCGCATTGGCCAGTGAAGTTGCAAAATCGGAAGGATTTCAATATCCGAATGCAGCAATATTTTGACCATTATTTGATGGATGCGCCGATGCCAAGATGGATGAAACGAGGTGTGCCAGCGATTGAAAAGGGGATTTTGCAGGGGTTGGAGACGGAGGACTAATTGTAGATAATCTGCCGACGGCACTAGCGTGACTGACGACAGATTTGTTAGATTTCTAAAGTCACAAAAAATTTGAGCATGAATTTTAAAAAACAGTTTTTCATCTATTTGACGTGTGTTTTAATGATTCAGAGTCGCAGACGATGTTCTTGCAAATAGATGATAAAGTAACTTCAAATATTTCGGTTGTATTTCGACATTCTAAAAAAGTGGTCGATTGTGAGCAAAATGGTAATTTATTTACTATTGATGTTCCTCGTATGCGTGGAGGATTCTCACAGTTATTTGGGCAGAGATTTATGGAGTACAATCCTCTTGAGTACAAAAATATTTTAGTTTTTAAAGATGGGATTGAAATAGAGCAATTATCTGTGAATGATATTTATAAATTGGATAAAATTGAATTGGGTTCTATTGAGGCATATCGTTTGATGTTACATTAATGAAGAAAGGTGTCATTTCATAATTTCTTTCAAAACCACCAAATTCACTTTCTTATCAAAAATTGCAGCTACTGGGATTTTAAAACTATGAACAATCTGACTTTCAATATTTTGTCCAATTTTCATCTTTCCATGTAGCACATATTTGTCTGGGCTATCAGCGGTTAAAATGTATTTTTCGACTACTTGCTTGTGATAATCTATAATCCAATATTCTGAAATATGATGTGCGGTGTAATCTTGAAATTTGATGCTTCTGTCCTTGTGTTTAGTATTTTTTGATAGAATTTCAACAACTAAAGATGGCACAGGATGAACCATTGTTTCGTCATTAAAATCTTTGGCTTGGTCTTTCGTCCAAAAAACAACATCAGGTTCGTAATCGTTATGGTCAAGTGAAATTAAGGCTTTTTCGACGGAAACTTCGCCTAAGTCATTCATTAAAATATAAGTACTGAGCACCGGAAGCAGATTCTCCATCACATTCAAATGTCCTCTCCGAATGGGCGAATGCATCACTATTTCTCCATTGATGAACTCCGCTTTAATATCGTCGTTTAGCCATTCTCGAAAGTCATCGCGTGCTTGTTTCTTCTTATTCAAAGTTGATTGAACTTGGTTGACTATTTTTTGCGCATTCGGATGGTCTAAAATTTCATCTGTTAAATCATCATAATTCATTGATGGTGTTTTTACAAAAATAAGCTATTTTGATAAAAAATACAAATTTTAGAAATAACCTACTCCTCCAATTCCACTTCAATCCGATTCCGCACCCGCTTAATTTTCTTCTCCAATCGACTAAAAAACCAGTCCCTATCTTTCGCTGAATGCGTACTAATCGAACTCGATTGATTAATAATTCGCTTCATCCATTCTTCCGTATAATCACATAATTTTTCATTCATTGTCCGAAAGAAATTAGGGTTACAAAATGTCGCCACCAAATACTTGCCGACGCTCGAATTCACCAGCATCATATTATTCGTACTCACCAATTCATTATGGTATAAATTAAACATGGCACTGCCTTCGTGTGGTATGGAATTAGTTTGGTGTTTTTTACCATGTTCTGCCATCGTTTTCATGTGTTGCACCAAAGCCAATAACTTGTCGCAAAGCAGCAATCCATCAGTCGGATTTTGAAAACGGTCAACGGTGGCAATGTATTCGATTTGATTTAACGTATTGTCAACGATGCCAAGACTCCAGAGTTCGGTAGTCGGCACACGGTTATATAATTCGATGCTTTTTTCGCACATCTCGCGGACAGGGTGGGGCATAATGTCAAATGAAAACTGTTGGTCTTTTAAATAGTCAAAACCCCAGGAAGTGACGCCCCAAACGTAAAATTTAAAGCAAATCAACTCTGGAAAATACATATAATGAAAAATAGGGATTTCGTGGGAAGCGTAATAGAAATGAGCATCAGGTAACTCATCTAGTTGCTTGATTTGTTGATGAATATTGGTGACAAATTCAAAAAAACTTTGGGCAGGTTGTTCGAAGGCATTGAAGGAAACCATGACTTCATCTGAATGTCCAAAAGTGAGTTTGTCCAGAGAAATTTTATAGATTTTTGCGAGCAATTCCAATTCGTCAGGCGTCAAAAAAGTATCGCCTCGAAATCGTCGATAAACGGCGTCTTTTCCTACGGAAAGCAATCCTTCTAGCGCTTCAATAGCTTGCGCTTTTCGGGGGTATTTTTCTAAGATTTTTTCAAAAAGACGGGTTTGGATGTTGGCTGGCATAATGTGGGTTTTTAAGTGATTATCGGCTCATTACTTTCAATAGACTTGCTACTCTTTAATAAAGACTCGCTTTAAAATAGCAAAAAAATCTAAATTTCATCCAAGCATTTTTAAAGGATAACAAGTCTAATTGTATTGAGTGTAATACAAGTTAGGGGGCACCGTAATATGATTAAAGGGAGTTTGACGGTTAAAAATGGGTTTTAAAACCCATTTTTAACCATCAATACCCCATCCGCGCCGCCGCAGGCGGCGCGCGGTTGTGTTTGATGAAGTTCGAAAATCTTGGAATTTTCTCACTTCGGAAAGTCAAACATGTTAGAACACCACTAATTTGTAACACACTCAATTGTATTTTTCAAAAATTTGGCTAATGGCTTCCGCTAATTTCTGGTCTTTTTCAGTAACGGTATTGCCTTCGTCATGAGTCGTTAATTCAAAAGAAACCTTATTGTAAACATTTGACCAATTGGGATGGTGCCTTTGCTTTTCCGCAGTAAAGGCTACTTCTGTCATAAAAGCAAACGCTTCAGTGAAATTTTTGAACTTAAAAGTTGCCTGAAGACAGTTATCTATTTCTTTCCACATAAGTTTTTTTTTACAAAAAATCATAGGGATTTTCAAAATCACTATGATTTAATATTAGAATATTTGGTAGTGCCACAAATGTGCACTTTTACAGTTTAGGTGTTTTTGGAAGCTCGATAATCTTACGATTTTCTCGCTGCTCAAACTTAAAAGAACCTTCGTTTACACGGTAATAAATCACTTTTTCAATAAATGGTGGTGCACATTTGTAGCACTACCGAATATTTTTATCTTCTATTGCCATATCGCATCAATAAATACAAGACCATCGCCAACGAAGACAAGGCTTTTACGACATATGTCATCGCTGCCCACCAAAGTGCATCTTTCGCGCCTTCGTATTCCGCGCCGTTGGTCATATTGGTTTCCGACAACCAAGCCAAGGCTCGTTTACTTGCATCAAATTCGACTGGCAAGGTCACAAATGCAAATGCTGCCGTGACCATAAAAGTAATAATGGTAATTAGCAAAATCCAGTTATTGCCTGTATTGGCCGTCACACCAATCGCAAACATGAGCAAAAAACTCTGTGCGGTGGATGCCATGTTCACAAAAGGAACAATCGCCGACCGTGTTTTCAACCAAGGATAAGCGGTCGAATGTTGTACCGCGTGTCCAACCTCGTGGGCTGCTACGGCAGCTGCCATGACACTGCGTCCGCCGTAAATATCGGGACTTAATTTTACCACTCGCGTTACAGGATTGTAGTGGTCAGTCAGTACGCCTTGTCCTTGTGTGATTTGGACATTGCTGACGTTGTAATGCTGCAACATTCGTTCTGCCACTTCCGCGCCAGTCAAGCCTGCGGACAAAGGAACTTGTTTATATTTCGCAAATTTTGATTTCAAACGATTGCTGACCAGCATCCCGATGACTGTCATAACGCCTGCGATGATAAAATAACCCATAGTTTAACGTTTAATGATTGAAGAGAGGTCAGATCGCCTTGCTGTCAGAGGTCAGAAAACTTCAAATAGCTTGAATTTATCTGACCTCTGAGAATGAAATGGTCTGACTACTCTTTCAACCATTTAATTATATTTTTTCGAATCCAGTATAGCTTTGCAATACTTTTGGAATTAGAATCCCATCTGCTGTTTGATTGTTTTCCAACAATGCTGCTACGATTCGCGCTAATGCCAATGCACTCCCATTTAAAGTATGTGCTAAGTGCTTTTTCTTGTCTGCACCTTTGTAGCGTAACTTCAAGCGATTGCTCTGAAATGTTTCAAAATTAGAAACAGAACTCACTTCCAACCAGCGTTCTTGCGCAGCAGACCATACTTCAAAATCAAAAGTCAAAGTAGAAGTAAAGCCTAAGTCGCCACCACATAATCGTAAAATTCTGTAAGGTAATTCCAGTTTTTCCAATAAACCTTTCACATGCTCAATCATTTCTTCTAAAACTTCGTAAGATTTATCAGGATGTGCAATCTGTACAATTTCAACTTTATCAAACTGATGCACCCGATTCAATCCCCGAACATGTGCGCCATAAGACCCCGCTTCTCGTCTGAAACAAGGTGTATGCCCTGTTAATTTGATTGGAAAATCACTTTCCTCTATTATGACGTCGCGATAGATATTGGTCACAGGTACTTCTGCAGTTGGAATAAGATAAAGGTCATCTTTGGTACAGTGATACATTTGCCCCTCTTTGTCAGGAAGTTGTCCGGTAGCGCGAGCACTATCAGCATTGACTAATAAAGGAGGAAGTACTTCCTCGTAGCCAGCTTTAGTCGCTTCGTCAAGGAAAAAATTGATTAAAGCACGTTGTAAGCGCGCGCCTTTTCCGCGATAAAGCACGAAACCTGCACCAGCAATCTTTGCGCCCAATTCAAGGTCGAAAAGATTATATTGTTTCGCTAATTCCCAGTGTGGTTTAGCTTCTCCATCTACAGTCGGAAGGTCGCCTATCCAGTCTTGATGCATTTCGTTGTCTTCGTCAGTATTTCCAGCAGGGACGCTTGGATGCGGGACATTTGGGACTTGAAGCAAGAGTTCTTCGCAGTCGTGTGCCGCTTCTTTCATGGTCGATTCGAGGTTTTTGCTTGCCTCTTTCATCTCGCTCACCTTGGTCTTCAATGCATCGGCTTCATCGCGTTTGCCTTGCTTGTATAAGCTTCCGATTTGATTGGCAATTTGCTTGGCTTCCGCAAGATTTTTATCCAATTCCGTTTGTGCATCTTTGCGGGTATCGTCTTCCGCAATAATTTTATCAAGAATATCCAAGGCCGCATCAGCGGTATAATTCCGAACTTTTAGTCGCTCCACGATTTGCGCCTTGTTCGCTCTGATAAATGGTACTTGTAACATAATTTTATATGAGTTTTTAAACCGTCGGGTTTTGTTTCTAATTATTAAGGGGCAGATTACTGTGCTGTCAGAAAAATTAGGTGTCAGAAGGTTTGATAGTTTTGAATAGCTAATTTTCTGACCTCTGATGGTGAAACGGTCTGACCTCTATGCTGTATTTTATGGTGTAAAATTTACCTCATTTTAAACAATCTTTAACAATTGGCTAAAAATGGCAGCAAGCTTTTTTCGTTTTCAACAAAATAAAATGCTAAAAGTAGTGTTTCGTATTAATTACAGGATATCTGAAATAATAATTCCAAATTTGTACCCAAAAATTCTAAATTAATCAGTTTTTAAAAGAAAATGAGATATAAAAGAGTTTTTTAAATTTTTCTCAAAGAGTTTTTTAGTCTATAAAGTATTGAATTTCAGGTTTTTATGATTTAAGTTTAACTTTTAATCTCTTTTTTTTGCAAAGATACTATTTGAAATTAAAAATTAAACTGTATTTTTGCACAACATTAGCACACTATTTGCTTTACAGCATTTGCTACATCAGCAAAAGTGTTATAAAAGTTTTCCAACTCCTTTTGTTTCCCACTATTAAATTTTTTTTCAACCAGACCTTTTTTTGTGGATTTCAATGCGGTAAGAAATGGAAAATTATAAAAATTCTTGAGGCAAAAAATACCCTCTTCATAAACCCTTTTAAGCTCAAACCTCTGTATTCAAAAGATAACCTTGCATTCTATTAGTTTTTGACAAATTGCTTGTCGGCTCTTAACAGCAGATAACTTTAATAGTTAGACTATTCCTAATGCGATTTATATAAGTAAAGCACATTTTTGAATCATATATTCAAACACAACTAATACTTAACATTATACAATTTACTAATTAGAGGATGTAGAGGTTTCAACAAACCTTTATCACTCTGAAACCAAAAAAGATATTGAACCCTAGAAGAACAGGCCATGGTGAAAACTGTAAGAATTGAACTTTAAACTATTTTATCTCAGTTTTTAACCAATTTAATTTAATTTCAAAACAAGTAATTGTTATTAATAAACGAAGTTTGAAACACTTCATCCCGGAGAAGGGATATCCACCACTCCAATCAAAAATCTTACCATGTACGACATTCTGCAATTGAATGATATGCTCGTTCCTGAACTAAAGGAACTCGCAGAAAAAATTGAACTAACAGGCTATAAACGCCTTAATAAGCAAGAACTAATTTATAAAATTCTTGATCACCAAGCATTGTCTGATAATGATAATGACGACGATGACGACCGTGATAACGACCGCAATGATGAAAAAGATTCATCTCGAGGACGTTCTCGAGGCTCATCAAGAGACGATGACGATGACGATGACGATGACGACAATCGTGACAACGACAATCGAAATGAGGACGATGATAACGGAAACGATGACCGCGATAGTCGAGATGACCGACGAGGTAGCCGTGACAGACGAGACGACCGAGACGACCGTCGCAACAGCAGCAGCCGTGACCGCGATTATGATGATGACCGACGAGGTAGTCGCGATCGACGTGATGACCGCGATGACCGTCGCAATGACCGTGACGAACGCCGCGATGATAGACGAGACGACCGCCGGGAAGCAGTAGCTCCAGTAAAAGAGAAAAAGACATTTGACATCGAATTAGATGGAATTATTGAAGGAGAGGGAATCTTGGAAATGATGCCTGATGGCTATGGTTTCTTACGGTCTTCTGACTACAATTATTTGACTTCACCTGATGATATATATGTATCACCTTCTCAAATCAAATTATTTGGTTTGCGAACAGGAGATACGGTACGTGGTGCAATTCGACCTCCAAAAGAAGGAGAAAAATATTTTGCATTATTGCGGGTTTCAAAGATCAATGGACTTGACCCACAAGATATTAGGGATAGAGTTCCTTTCGACTATTTAACACCGCTTTTCCCGAATGAGAAGTTTAATTTAACGACTTCTCCAACAGGGCGCGACTATGCAACGCGAGCGATTGACTTGTTTACACCAATTGGAAAAGGACAACGTGGACTTATCGTTGCCCAACCAAAAACGGGTAAAACTTGGTTGTTGAAAGATATCGCCAATGCTATCGCAAAAAATCACTCAGAATGTTACTTAATCGTATTATTGATTGATGAACGTCCTGAGGAGGTGACTGATATGAAACGAAGTGTGAATGCTGAGGTAGTCGCTTCGACGTTTGATGAACCTGCGGACAATCATGTTCGGGTAGCGGGTATCGTTTTAGAAAAAGCGAAACGTTTGGTAGAATGTGGTCACGATGTTGTGATTTTGCTGGATTCAATTACCCGTTTGGCTCGGGCCTACAATACCGTTGCGCCAGCAAGTGGTAAAGTATTGTCGGGTGGTGTGGAAGCAAACGCACTGCACAAACCGAAGAAATTCTTTGGTGCAGCTCGGAATATTGAAGACGGTGGTTCGTTGACAATTTTGGCAACAGCCTTAATTGATACAGGCTCGAAAATGGACCAAGTTATCTTTGAAGAGTTTAAAGGTACAGGTAACATGGAGCTACAACTTGATCGTTCTTTGGCGAATCGACGAATGTATCCTGCAGTTAATTTGGCGGCATCGAGTACACGTCGCGACGACTTGTTATTGGATAAAGATACCTTACAGCGAATGGTTATTTTGCGTAAGCACTTAGCTGATATGAAACCAGAGGAAGCAATGGATTTCTTGATGAAACATTTACGTTCGTCTTCTGGAAATGAAGAATTCTTGTTGTCCATGAATGGATAAAGCAATTGGTAATGAGCAATTAGCAATTTTGTCGGAATTTTTGATGAAAATATAGATTAGGAACGAGACTTAAATAATCTTACTTTTTTGAGAGCGCAATCTCGTTATTAGTTTTTGCTTTAAAAGTGTGATTTTTGTTGATATAATGAGCATTTTAAAGTAAAAAATAGGGACTAAATATCCGCTCAAAAATGTAAGATTGTTTATTTCGCGTTCCTTAGTCGAAGAGTAGGGTAAAATATTTATCACTGATTTAAAAAAACTAAATAGTCCTTTTGGGGGTTATTTAGTTTTTCTGTTTTCAGGGAAAATGTAAAAGTGCAGCGCGTGCTGTTAAATTCTATTTTTTATAGGTCGAATTTGGGCCGAGTGTACCGCAAACTTTTAGTTTGCTTCTGTATAGCAAGTACATTTAATCTCAAATTCAAGCCTTGAACCCTGAACTTTTGAATTTTATATTTCTATGGCAAAAAAATGGTATGAGAGCACCGTCATTAAAATTGAAGACCACAATGAAACGACGAAAAGTTTTTTTGTGAAAGTCAATCAAAACGAAGTGCTACACTTTAAGGCGGGACAGTTTGTCACAATGGACTTACCGATTTCTGATATGCGGACGAAGCGATGGCGCAGCTATTCGATTGCGAATCATTCAGATGGTTCAAATGTGTTGGAATTTTGCATCGTCAAATTGGACGGTGGCGCAGGGACAGAGTATATATTTAATGAAATCGAAGTGGGTTCGACGCTGAAATTCAAAGACCCTGCAGGGATGTTTTATTTACCAGAAGCGGAGACGCGGGACATTGTTTTTATTTGTACGGGTACAGGCGTTGCGCCATTTCGGAGTATGTTGTGGGATTTATATTTAAATAAAAAACAACATGGAAAACTACATTTGATATTTGGAACACGGCATTCCGAAGGCATCTTATATCAAAAGGAATTTGAAGGAATGATGGATAAATTTCAGGATTTCAAATATTCAGTAGCCTTGTCGCGGGAGGAAAATTTACCGAAAGGAAAAGCAGAAATCAAGCAAGGGTATCTTCACCAATTTTATTTAGAACACTATAAAGAAGTGCGAGAAGATGTCGTTTTTTACATCTGTGGCTGGAGCAATATGATTGATGAGGCAGTGGAGAAATTGATTTTGGAAATGGGGTATGATAAGCGACAAGTTCGGTATGAGTTGTATGGCTAATTTTTGCATTTGATTTCTAAAAAATGAGCTATGCAAATAAAGCAATTAACACTATTTGAAAATCAGCTTGAAGCATAAAAGGCTTTTTATAACAATATATTAGGCTTCCAATTGATAGTTGAGAATTCAGATAGCTCTTCCGTTCAAGCGGGGCAAACTAAGTTGATTCATCAACAATCGAGAGTTGATTATACATATCATTATTGCTTTTTAATTCCTTCCAATCAATTAGCAAATAGCATCAATTGGTTAAAAGCAAGGTTAAATATTGTTGAAATCGAACCTGGTAGAATTGTTCAAAGGTTTGAAAGTTGGAATGCAGATTCTGTTTATTTTTATGATGGAAGTGGAAATTTAGCAGAGTTTATCGTGCGATATGATTTAAAAAACGAAGGAGCAGGTAAATTTGACTTGTTCAATCTATTGTGTGTGAATGAAATTGGGATGCCAGTAAGTAACGGTAAAAGGCACGAATAAACAGTTGGAAGATGAGTTGGATTCAAAATTCTGGAAAGGAGATGATTTGAGGTTCGGCACAAACGGAACAGAAGAAGGGCTGTTTTTATTACCAAATTACGAGTTAAAAAAAGAATGGTTCCCAACGAATTTACCCGTTGAACCTTCGCCGTTTTTAGCGTTAATAGAAAATGAAAATAAAGAATGTGTTGTTGAATTTAAAATGAGGAATTAAAAATCACCGCTACCAAAATTTAAAAAAACGAATATTCAAAGCCTTATTTTCAAATAACCAACCAACAAATAAACTTCATTCCTCAAAAGGTGTTAATTTTGTACCAGAATCCAGATAATCGAAACAATTTGAGACAATCAAATTAATCAAAATAATAAAATCATGAGTACAAATACGATAACGAATAGCCCGGTAATGTTGTACACGGAGCAAACGCCGAATCCAGAATCTTTGAAATTTGTGACGAATCGCATGTTGTATCGCGGGACGGCAGATTTTAAAACAGTCGAATCTGCGGAAGAATGGTCTCCATTAGCGACGGTGGTTTTTGAATTTCCGTATGTAAAAGGCGTGTATGTGAGCAATAATTTTGTGACCATCACCAAAGAATTCAACTATGCATGGGAAGACATCATGTTAAAATTGAAGGATTATTTAAAAAAGTATGTGGAGGAAGGTAGCGAAATAGTGAAAGAAGGTTTTGCGGAAGCTATCGAAAAGTTGGAAGCAGAACAAATAGAAAGCCATGCTTACTCGGAAGATGATGCGGAAATTGTGGTAAAAATAAAGGAGCTAATTGAGACTTACGTCAAGCCAGCCGTAGAAATGGATGGTGGAAATATCGAATTCAAATCCTACAATCAAGGCGTGGTTAGCGTAATCATGCAAGGTTCTTGTAGTGGCTGCCCGTCTTCGACCGTAACGTTGAAATCAGGAATTGAAGGGATGTTGAAGCGAATGATTCCAGACATTAAGGAAGTGGTGGCGATTGCTGGATAAGCGATTTTGCCTTTTAAAATATAAAACCTGCTTTGGAACTTGCTTTCAGAGTAGGTTTTTTTTATTTCTAAAACAGCACATTTTACACAATATTTCTTTTAAAATATTTAAACTTTTGAAAATTAATGGTAAATTCGCGGCTACGCTTTCTTAAAGGCTATTTTTGAAAAGCAAGATATAAAATTCGGTAAAAACCGTGAGCTGTGCGCCAAGTACCGTGCACCGTTTTTAAAATTAGTTGGAAAAAAACAAGTCAATGTTAAACATCAATTTACTCAAAAAAATCTGTGAAATATCAGGTACTTCAGGCTTTGAACAACAAATTCGAGCGTTTATCTTAAAAGAAGTCGCGCCCTTGGTGGATGAAGTTTCGGTCGATAATATGGGCAATATCATTGCCGTCAAAAAAGGAAAAGAAGCGAAGAGAGTGATGGTCGCTGCGCATATGGATGAGATTGGTTTTATAGTGACACATATTGATGATGATGGATTTATTCGGCTGCATACCCTTGGTGGTTTCGACCCAAAAACATTGACAGCACAGCGGGTGATTATTCACGGAAAGAAAGATATTATGGGTGTGATGGGTAGCAAGCCTATCCACATTATGAAGCCCGATGAACGCAATAAACCGCCGCAGATTCAGGATTATTTTATTGATACGGGTATGTCGAAAAAGCAGGTGGAAAAGTATGTTTCCATCGGTGACCCAATTACGCGGGAGCGAGAATTGATTGAAATGGGTGATTGCGTAAACGGTAAATCGTTGGATAATCGAGTGTCGGTTTTTATTCTTTTGGAAACCTTACGGAATTTGCAAAAAAAGAAAGTGCCGTATGATATTTACGCGGTCTTTACGGTACAGGAAGAAGTTGGTTTGCGAGGCGCAATTTCGGCGGCGCATTTAATTGACCCAGATTTTGGATTTGGTTTGGATGTAACGATTGCATTTGATGTGCCGAGTGCACATGCGCATGAAAAGGTGACGAGTTTGGGGGATGGAACGGCGATAAAAATCATGGACGGCTCGACGATTTGTGATTATCGAATGGTAAAATATTTGAAAGAATTAGCGAATAAGAAGAAAATTAAATGGCAACCTGAAGTTTTGCCAAAAGGTGGAACAGATACGGCGGGCATACAACGATATGGCAAAAAAGGCGCGATTGCAGGCGCGATTTCAATTCCATTGCGACACATGCATTCTGTGATTGAAATGGCAAACAAATCGGATATTGAAGAGACGATAAAGTTGTTGCAGGCGGGGTTGAGTAATTTGGATAAGTATGATTGGCGGTTTTAGGAAAATTGCCATAAAATTTAAAAAAAGTCATCGACGTAAAAACGATGACTTTTTTTATTCAAAATACTGTTCAACAAATTTCTTTAAGTAACGGTAAAATAATTAAGTCTGCCAACTAACAACGTTTATTTTGTTCTTTTTCTCCACTTTGGTCGAAATGACAAAAGATGTTTACTTTTTAAATAGGAATTATCTCTACATAATGACTGTTTCAAAAGTGGAAAATAAGGACAAAAGAAATACTTGGTAGTTGGCGGAGTTATGATTTTATCGTTACTAAGTCATCTCCTCTAAGATTACGCGAAATAATTTACTTGTTTTCATCCAAAACATAAATTATTGGAATTCCAAAAACTGAATAATCTATAAAGACATCAGAATCGTAGCCGTCAATTTCATGGAGATGAATCCAAGGCAATTGCTCTTCGACAATCGCTTGCTTCCAATCGTCAGAGCAAGCGTTAATGATAAAAGTAAGAAAAATTAGGAGAGAAAACGTTTTGTAGAAATTCATGTTTGAAGCTATTTGATAGGAAAATATATTTTTAAATGCTAATCTCAAACGGTTTTTTTAGGTAAAACATTCTTTGTCAATCTTCTTTTAACAATTGAATTTTTGCAAATATTGCTATCTTCGCAATCTATATTCAATAAACGAAATATGAATAACTAACAGAAGCAACACATCGAAACAGAACTCAATCGAGACCTTGGTTTTACTTCTGCTTTAGTCATTAGAATCGGCATCAGGATTGCCGCCGGCATTTTACCTATCAGGTTTAGCCATTCGAAAGGTCGGTTCAGTAGCAATTTTCTTCTTCTTCTTCTTCTTCTTCTTTGCGGTTATAGTTGTCCTATTTACCGCATTGAATTATTGCTAATATTTCTAAAAATGCCGCTGCTATGGAAGATGCTGTTACTTGAATGACGAAAGAAAACAACTTCATACCCAACAGTGAACTTATCCATTCTGACTCTGTTACAGAAGGTGTAATAAATGCTGACAAAAACTACAATGCAGTAATGATTGGCGCGACGGAAAAAAGTATTTATCCGCAAATTCTGTTTGGAAATATTCCAGAAATAATCGCGAAAATTCTGGTAAAATAGTGGTTGTCGTGAAGCATTATGATAAAGTAAAAGAATTATTTGGACGAGTAATTAGAGATTAAAATGAAAAATCAGACCGCTTTGCTGTCAGACCATTTCATTGTCAGAAGTCAGAATGACATCTGTTGATTTTCTGACTTCTGATACTAAAACGGTCTGACTTCTGACCTCTAAAAATATATATTATGAAAGTACGAGCCTACGCCGCCTTTGAAAAAGGTGGAAAATTAAAGCCTTACGAATACGAATTGGGAGAAATTCAACCTGATGAAGTAGATATTGAAGTCATCAATTGTGGGATTTGTCATAGTGATTTGAGCATGTTGAATAATGATTGGGGCGCGACCTCCTATCCTTTTGTGCCTGGTCACGAAGTGGTTGGTCGAGTCAAGAATTTGGGCAGTCAAGTCAAACATTTAAAAGAAGGTCAGATGGTTGGCTTGGGTTGGACAGCCGGTTCTTGCTTGCATTGCGACCAATGCGTTGGTGGTGACCACAATCTCTGTGGAAAAGCACAACCGACCATTATTCAGCGGCACGGCGGCTTTGCCGATTATGTGCGGGCACAAGGAACTTGGGTTTTTCCCTTGCCTGAAAATTTAGATTCGCGCAGTGCAGGACCACTTTTTTGTGGTGGTGTTACCGTTTTTAATCCAATTATTCAAAATAATATCAGCCCCTTAGCGAAAGTCGGCGTCATTGGAATTGGTGGTTTGGGCCACATGGCATTGGCATTTTTGAAAGCCTGGGGTTGCGAAGTTACGGCGTTTTCTACCAGTCAAGAAAAAGAAGAGGAAGCACGAAAGTTAGGTGCACACCATTTTATTTCTACATATGATAAGGATGCTTTGAAAAAAATCAAAGGAACGCTGGATATGGTTTTAGACACGGTAAACGCTTCCTTAGATTGGAATGGTTATTTAGCGACTTTGAGACCAAAAGGCGTTTTTCATATTGTTGGCGTTGCGAATGAAATTACGGCAAAAGTTAGTACTTTATTGGGACAACAACGGTCAATTTCTGCTTCTCCAACGGGTAGTCCGAGAACGATTCGAGATATGGTGGAATTCGCAGCGCGACATAACATTAGTCCGATGGTGGAATATTTTAAAATGGAAAATGTAAACGAAGCGATTGACCGTTTGGAAAATGGAAAACCGCGTTTTCGAGTTGTCTTAGAACGATAATTTTAATGTTTAAAAAAATGGAAGAAGGGGATACTGATGAAGTATTCCCTTTTTTTATTTTAAAAGTGAATTTGCTGTCGAATAGGGTGTACGAAAAACTGCAGGCACACGTCAACAGTCTTTTGTGAGATATGTACTTGTTTAGAAATGCAGGCACAGCGTGCCGACCCTTTTGGTAGCAAAGCAATATTCTTTATACTTATAGCCACAGCGTGGCGGTACTCTTGAACTTTTGAAGAGCAAAGAGTGCTGGCACGCTGTGCCTAGTGAATACGTGTACGTGCAGTTTTTCGTACACCCTGTCGAATACGGTCTTTCAGATAGTCAATATTTATAAAATAGATGACCAGTGTATGTGTTTTGCTATCAATATGTATAACTCAATAGTGCTACGAAAGGTAAGTAATGCAAAAAAGCAATAGAAACCCCTTTCTTTTCAAATCATTTCTATACCTTCGCTCAATATTAAGATATTGTATATAGTACACGAAGAAATTACTCATTAAATGATGACCATTCCTACAGCAATTGGCGTTGATATTGGCGGCACTTCTACCAAAGTTGGTATTGTAACCCGGGAGGGTAAAATATTAATGGAAGACCACTTCCCAACGCACGCACATGAACCATTTCATGTTTTTTCCGAAACCTTTAAAGAAAGAGTTCAACGGCTGATAAGCGAGTTGAACCCAGCTTATCATTTATTGGGAGTTGGTGTTGGTGCGCCGATGGCACAGCCGTTTTTGGGTATTATGACGACGCCGACGAATTTTCCAGGCTGGAAAACGAATGTTCCTATTGTGAAAACGATTCAGGAAGCGACTAATCTGCCGGCGTATTTGACAAATGATGCAAATACCGCAGCATTGGGGGAATGGTATTTTGGAGTAGCCAAAGGCATGAAAAATTTTATCGTTTTGACGCTTGGAACAGGCTTGGGCAGCGGCATTGTCGCTAACGGAAAATTGCTGCAAGGTGAGCAAGGCATGGCCGGAGAAATGGGGCATATCATCGCGAGTCCGGGTGGGCGTAAATGTACGTGTGGGCGAAGAGGATGCTTGGAGACATATGCTTCAGTGACGGGCATTAAGCGGACGGTTGCGAAGTTGATGGCAGATTTAGAAATTCAAAGCAAGTTGCGTGATGTGACTTACAACAATTTGGATGGCTTACAAATTACGCAGGCAGCTTTGGATGGCGATATTTTGGCAAAAAAAGCATTTGCTTATACGGGTAAAATTTTAGGTAGAAAAGTAGCGGATGCCGTGGCTTATTTTAATCCAGAAGCAGTAATTTTAGCGGGTGGATTGGCAAAAGCGGGGGATATTTTATTGAAGCCAATTGAGGAACAGGTGAATAAATTTTTATTCAGTGCATTTAGAAATACGGTTAAAATAATGATTTCTGAAACGGCGAATGCGAATGCGGCGGTTACGGGAGCGGCGGTTTTGGTTTGGGAAAGTATTGAGGCAAATGTTTCTGCTGAAAATTTATAGTTTAAAGTAAACGTTACTTTCAAAAGCAACGCTTACTCTAGATGTTGGTAAAAATCATTCTTGCAGCTTCTCTCCATAACACAAGTCTCCAGCATCGCCCAAGCCTGGTACGATGTAAGATTTTGCAGTCAATTCATCATCACAAGCACCCATCCAAACATGTGCTTCTGGGTGTATTCGGCGCACAAAGTTTAATCCTATAGTCGATGCAATTGCCGTAGCGACGTGAATTTTTTTAGGCGTACCAAATTTTTCTAATTCTTTAATTGCTACATCAATCGACGCACCCGTTGCTATCATTGGGTCTGCTAAAATCAAGATACAATCCGCTAAATCTGGACAAGAAACATACTCTGATTTTATTTCAAAAGTGCCATCTTTGTGGTGCATTCTATAAGCGGAAACGAAGGCGTTATCCGCATCGTCGAAATAGTTCAGCAAGCCTTGATGTAGCGGCAAACCTGCGCGCATAATCGTTCCTAATACAATTTTTTGAGCAGGCACTTCAGCTTCTGCAATACCCAACGGTGTCTCTACTTCTATTGTTTTGTATTCCAGCGTTTTGCTGATTTCATAAGCCAGGATTTCACCAATCCGTTCGAGGTTTCGGCGGAAACGCAGACTATCTTTTTGGATGTTGGCGTCACGAAGTTGAGCAACAAATTTGTTGGCGATAGAGTGGTGGTCACTTAGTTTAAAAGTCATAAATTGAGTGTTGAGTTTTAGGAATGCGAAATAAACAACCTACGATTTTTGAAAAAGAGGTCTTATGCTCAATTTGTGCTTTGAAAGTGCCGTTTATGTTGATATAATGAGCAGTTCCAAAGGGCAAAATATCCTGTTAAAAGTCGTAGGTTATTATTGTCGGATGACTTAGCGACAAGTTAAGGTTTTATTTTAAAAAAGTCAAACGGCAGCTTCTAAAATTCTCTCGTAAACCCGCTTCCAACCGCGCCATTTTTTTTCATTTGAAAAGGAACTATTGTGCCAAAGGGAGACGAAAGTGCCTCCAATAGCTTTGGTCGATTCAATAATTTTAATAGCTCGGTCGATGGCTTCGTTAGGCGATAATTTCAAATATTGTTGCAACGTCACGTCCATTATTTGAAAAGGATGAATGCGTAGATTGGTCGTTTTTTCTGACTTTAAATCATACCACAAAAATGGTTGGGCGATGCTGGCTCGGAAGCCAATTTCAGTAGCGTAGCCCATTGTATAATCGTCCGTGATGCCCGTTTTAAGCAAATTTTGATAGGTTTTAGGAAGGCTTAATTTCAAAAAATGTTGGCGGCTTTTGGTGACGTCCTTTTGTGTTATTTCTTCTAAACGTTTTTTTTCATTTTTTAAAATACCGATTGCCGAATTAGATTGATAAGAAGGATGAATCCCCGTTGGATATTGAGCATCAATAGATTGTATCAATTTTTGAAAGTCCTCATTTTTAATAGAAACATTTTTATCAAACTCGCCATAATCTCCCAAAAGGAAAAACCAAATGGGCAATAATTCATATTTTTGATGTAAATCTTCAAGGTAATTGAAAGTATAAAATGGGTCAGCTTGCTGACTGATTTGAACTAAAAAACGCTCTTTTAACGTCTTAAAATCCATTTTTGAAATAGCTCTAAAATAGCCGCCTGCGGTTCTGATAAAGCCTTTATTTTTATAAGACCAGGCAAAATCTATATCGTAAGTTGGCTGAAAACGATACTGTGGTGTTGAAAAACGGAGTTGAGGGTACTTCTTTGTTAATATTTTGCTAAATTGCAGACTCCAAAGATTAATTAGTGGTCGCTGTAAAAAATTACATTGGAACGCTAGACTTTCGGATGCCGTGAACCTCCCGTGTGCGTCTTCGTTAAACGATAAATACTCCTCATAACGACTCAACAAATAAAAGGTAAGGGCAAAAATATCAAAGGGTAAATCTGTTTTTTCTGCAGAAGTGTAGAAAAAAGCAGGTAAATTTTGATGTGGATGCGGTTTAATGGACTGAAATTTGATGCTTTTTTCAAACAAGATTGAATGAGGTTGCAAAAAAAGCTCCTCTTTTGAAATTCTTTTTTGGGTGTAATTAATTTTGGGCAAATTAGATTTTTCAAAAACCTCCCTGTCCGTAATCAATTGATAATCAAGTTCAAGCAATTGTCCTAGGAAAACAGAAAGAACATATTCCAATCGTGGAGAAGTTTTTTCGGCATAGAAAATCAGTGTCATAAACGAAGTTTCAGATATTTAGAATGAGTCTCAAAGCTATTGTAAAAAATTTAATTTTACTTTTTTTTATTAGGAAAATAAATTTTTAGTTAATTTAGCTTTTTAAATAAAAAAACATAGAGAAAACGAAAAGGGGTTAATTCTATATTTTTTACTGAAAAATCAGTACAATTATGGCAGATAATAATAATGGAACTAACGGAATGTTAGGAGAAATTAGTACCATCAGAAACATCTTGATGGGTGACCAAATGTCACAATACGAAACGCGATTTGCAGAAATGCAAACAGCACTCGAAGTAGCACAGGGTAGTATGGAAAAAGAGCTACGAGCAACTGCTGGAGGTACTGAGGATCGGCTGCAAAAACTCGAAAATGACATCAATGCTCGCTTTGATAAATTGGAAAAAATGCTGACTGATAATGTGACACAGCTGAATAAAAGATTGGAGGAAGTGAGCAATACAGATAAGCAGCAATTGGGTCAAATGTTGGCGACAATGGGTGCAAAATTGATGGTCAAATAACCTTAAAAGAGGTCAGACCATGTTCATTGTCAGAAGTCAGAAAGTGCTCATTTTTTGAGTCAACGTTTTCTGGTTTCCGTAATAAAATACGAAGAGAAAATGCCGACACCTTCAAACGCACAAAGCGAAGCGCAGTCTATCGAACTTTTGAAGCAAATTTTGCTACGAGAGGATAGGAGCGAGGTGGAGCAATTGAAGGAAATTTTGAATAATCCCGACCAACTTTCTGAAAGAATATCACCGATTATCGAGAAGCATTTGGTGCATATGAAGCAAAATTTTCCTGTAGAGTACAACACGACGATTGAAAAAATCATCACGAAAAAACTGGAAAATTCACAGGAGGAACTGCTGAATACTATTTCTCCGGTGATGGGGCAGATGATTCGAAAATATGTGCAATATCAGTTTCAATTGTTGAAAGAAATTTTGGATGCGCAATTGGATGCAACGTTTAATCAAGGAATAATTGGAAAGGTGAGAGGCTTGTTTGGCGGCAAGGCACAGCAAGTATCAAGCGAGACAATTATTGCAAATCTTGACCGTCCGTTGATTGAAGAAATCTATGTTATAGAGCATTATTCGGGTATTTTAATAGGAAGTGCTTCCCGCTTAGAGACGATTGATATTGATGTGATTGCAGGAATGTTGACGGCGATAAAATCATTCGTGGAGGACGCATTTAAGCGAGGAAAAGAAGAGTTAGAAATGATTCAATATGAAACATTTACCATTTTATTGGAAAATTTTCATTCTTATTATATAGCCGCAGCTGTGTCGGGTTCGATGTCGATGAAGGAACGGGTGGATTTGGAGAATAGCTTGGCAAAATTTGCGGAAAAGGAGTTGAAGGTTAATATGCAAAAGAAAGACGGCTCGGCTAATTTGATTATTAAACAGAAATTAGAGAAATATTTCTTTGAGCCTCAAAAAAAGGCTTTGGAAACGGGAACATCAAAGGATTAAATAGAAATGATAAGTAAAAAAGTAATTCTTACAGGCTCGTTTGGAGTAGGCAAAACTTCGTTGTTCAACAAGTTTTTGTACAACCGTTTTAGCGAAAAATATCTGACGACTATCGGCGTAAAAGTTGACAAGCGTAACGTGAATATTGATGGAAATGAGTTGTCTATGCTACTGTGGGACATCGCGGGTGAAGTATCTCAGGATAAAGTGCCACATTCCTATTTTTTAGGTACAAGTGGAATTATTTATGTATTTGATTTGACGCGACCATCCACATTTATGAATATGGCAAGGGATATCGAATATTTGAAAAATCTATTGCCAGGAGTAAGTGTTAAAATTGTCGGAAACAAAACTGACCTTGTGACGCCTGAACATTTAGCAATGATGGAATTAGAATTGCCTCTACCTTATGATATTTTGACCAGTGCAAAAACTGGAGACCAAGTTGAAAACCTATTTTACGCTTTAGGAAAAGATTTAATAACAAATGCAGCAAGCCAAGTCTGAAAACAATGAAAATAATTGTCAAGAGTTACTTTTAAATGAATTTGGGGAAATATTGGAGAGCGACAATCGGCTATTTCCAGTACAAAAAATGGACAATCTGACCGCTTTGGACTGCTTTCCACTAGTAGCGAGTATGTTTAGCTCTTTTCTCAATTTAAAAATTGGCGACACGCCGGTTATTGTGCCTGCTGTCTCTCCAGGATGTCATTTTTTGGCTGGTTTTTATGATTTTTCATTTTCAAAAATTGGGACGAAAGATAAGTTTCAAATCAGGTGGATTATTAAAGATTGCACAGATAAATACACTTCACTCAAAGGTGATATGCAAATTCATAACGAGTCCGTTCTTAGAGAAGAAAATGACCGTTCCTGCAAAAGGTAAAAAGAAATCAACTTTTTTTGTCAAAACCAACACAAAATTTCTCTTCTTCTTCATCAAATTGGTCTTTTTTACGTTTATATTATTAGTCCTATTTACTCTTTCAATATTTATGGCTAATTTAGGGATTCAATTGTCTTTATTTTAGAATGAATTTAGAATGAATTTAGAATGAATGTCCCGATTTCTTTGAACGATTCAAGACACAATCAATATGAAAAATATCATTTTCACAACCATATTCCTTCTTGGCTTTTGCGTTGTCTCCGCACAGGGAACGTTTCAGCCTAAGCAATTGGATGATGCATATAAGGGTATTGTGTACAATCAGGAACTGGCAATAAATTTGCGGTTGCAGACCAATGGCTTTTCCTTCGGAGTTGATATTGGAAAAATAAAAACCTATTATCAAACGAAATATTTTCACTTGGAGGTTGGTGAATTGAAAAATGCACGAGAAAACCGACAAAGCCCAGATTATGCCAGTAGTGCCAATGGAAAAGTGTCGAGAGCATTTAAATTTGGCAAACAAAATAACCTGTATGCCCTGCGAGTAGGCTATGGTATGAAACGATATTATTCAGAAAAAGCGAAGCGAAAAGGCGTTGCAGTTGGTGTTTCTTACGAAGCAGGCGCAACTTTGGGGTTATTAAAGCCCTATTATTTAGAAATTTTTTCCCCAGAAAATGGAGGTAACCCGGTTTCCACTAAATATTCAGAAGATAACCAAGAAAGATTTACCGACATTTATCTTATTTATGGTTCCTCTGGTTGGACGAAAGGTTTGGATGAACTTTCCATTTTGCCAGGTGTTCATGGGAAACTGGCAGTACATTTTGATTGGGGTGCATTTGACCAATATGTCAAAGCCTTTGAAGCAGGCGTGATGGTGGACGTTTTTGTAAAGAAAGCACCTATCATGATAGAAGTGGGCGACAATCAAAATCGTGCTTATTTTATAAACCTTTTTCTAAATGTACAGTTTGGAAAGAGATGGTAAAACAGAATGAGCAATTAGTAATGTGCAATGAGTAATTAAAAACTCATTGATATCATTACTCGTCGCTCATTACAAATTGTTAATTGTTTTATGTTAGAGCTACCGATAGTAGAAAAAAAAGAACCGAGACAGCGCAAACCAGATTGGTTGAGGGTAAAATTGCCGATTGGGCAGAAGTACAAAAATGTGCGGTCTTTAGTGGATAAGTATAAGTTGAACACCATTTGTCAGAGTGGAAATTGCCCGAATATGGGCGAATGCTGGACAGCTGGAACGGCAACTTTTATGATTTTGGGCAACACTTGCACGCGCTCGTGTTCCTTTTGTGCCGTCAAAACAGGGCGACCGCCAGAGTACGATGAAGATGAACCACGCCGGGTTGCAGAAGCCATTCAACTGATGGAAGTCAAGCATGCGGTTATCACCTCCGTCAACCGCGATGAGCGCAAAGACCGAGGTGCGGAAATCTGGTATCAAACCGTACATTTAACGAAGCAACTTTCGCCAACAACAACCATCGAAACGTTAATTCCTGATGTAAAAGCTACTTGGTCTGCGCTTGAACGCATGATTGAAGCTGGTCAGGAAGTGGTGTCACACAATATGGAGACGGTCGAAAGATTGTATCGAAAAGTACGTCCGCAAGCAAAGTATCACCGTAGCTTGGAACAGATAAAAATTACCAAATCCCACGGAAAACGCACGAAATCTGGCTTTATGGTCGGCTTGGGCGAAACGGAGGATGAAGTCTTGAAAATCTTAGAAGATTTGCGCGAGAATGATTGCGATGTGGTGACGATTGGTCAATACTTGCAACCGACTAAAATGCACTTGGATGTGGCAGAATATGTGCATCCTGATATTTTTGCTAAATATTATGAGATTGGAATGGAGATGGGCTTTGATTTTGTGGAGAGTGGACCGTTGGTTAGGTCTTCTTATCATGCGGAAAGGCATTTGTAGGAGGGGGGACAGTTTTCTGGACATGGCTCACGGGAAAGCAGGCTAGGCAATTACAATTAATAAAATGTTTAATTTATTAATTGTAATTGCCTTATGAAAAAACCTAATTTTAAAAATGCAACTTTGTTTTAGTAAACAGCTTTATACGCTTGATTTCACTACTAAAGATACCCTTCAATTCAGTAAATTGAAGGGCATTTTTAACGGATGTTTTGCCTTACTGTTTAATCAAACGTTCCCTCTGTAAAACCTGTCTGGTCATCGTCACGACATCGGACATCGAGTTAAGTTAACTAAGCTGCCATTTTTTTGGCGTTTAAGTATAAACTCATCTGCTGTGGAGACTTATCCCCTAAAGCAGAATGGATTCTCATTGTATTATACCACCCGTCGATATAATCGAACACCGTTGAATACACTTGGTTAAATGAGGTGAATTTGTAGCGATACAAAGATTCCGTTTTAATGGTTTTAAAAAAAGATTCGGCTACTGCATTATCCCAACAATTTCCTTTGCGAGACATGCTTTGAATACATAGATTATCCCTCAGTAATTGTCGGAATGCTTTGCTGGCATACTGACTACCTCGGTCGGAGTGAAATATGGCACCTACTTCAAGTTTTCTATTGATTAATGCTCGTTTAAAAGCCATAATTACTGTATTTTTATCCGTCATATCTTTGCTCAAACTCCAACCAATTACCATGCGGTCTGCCAAGTCAATTACGGTCGTTAAATAGACAAAACTATCACCCACTCGAATGTAGGTAATATCGCTCACCCATACTCGACCTATTTCTGATACTTTAAAAGACCGATTAAGTATATTCGCAGCAATAGGCATATCATGTTTAGAATCCGTAGTAGATTTAAAACGTTTCTTCGTTACTGGTGTAATTTCTAAAGCCCGCATCCGACGAGCTACCTTGCTCTCACTGACTTCTACGCCTTTTTGTTGCAGCACTTTGACTATTCGTAGACTGCCATAAGTTTCACGGCTTTCTTCAAAAACAGTTTTGATTTGAGCATCCAAATCTGCTATTTTACAATCATCTTTCAATTCCGCTTGCCAATAGTAATAACCACTAGTACTAACACCTAAAACTTCGCACATTTTTTTAACAGGAAATTCATCTTTATGATTTTCTATAAAGTCCTAAATTTCTTGCCGGTATCTGAAAAAATGTGCACTGCTTTTTTTAAGATTTCCACCTCTAATTCTTTCTCTTTTAGTTGGCGTTCTAAATGTAATATTTTCCGTTCTGTATCGCTCATCCTTTTATTTCCTTTGCCGGGAAAAGAGGCTTCTTTATGTTTCGCGTAAACACTGCGCCAGTTGTATATCGCATTTTGAGAAACCCCAAATCGAACCGATAAATCTTTCACCGTTTGGTCATCTTCTAAACTCAAAGAAACTATTTCTAATTTCTCCGATTTTGTGTATTGCTTTCGTAATTTTGACATCCTTTGTAATTTAGATTGTAAAGTAAATAATTTTTAATCTAACTACGTGTCCGATATCTTGACTAACTCCATTCTGAAAAATCTGTTGAGTTTTTAGCTATTTAATAAAAAAAGACTCACGGATAAATTTAGTGGAAGAACAAAATTATAAGTTTTTCGCTCTTCCACTAAGAGTGCTGCGCTGCTTGCTGCCGCGCGGGGATAGTTTTTAAGGGGTAAAAATGTTTGTAAAACATTTTTACCCCTCAAACGCCCTTTGTCAAAACACACACTAAAGACCGAAAGCCCCGTCCTTTTACAGACGAGGCTTCACGTGTTGGGTGC
The DNA here is from genome assembly GCA_047629355.1 of Saprospiraceae bacterium. Taxonomy (GTDB): domain Bacteria; phylum Bacteroidota; class Bacteroidia; order Chitinophagales; family Saprospiraceae; genus CAYUNA01. Next base: position 42,151 of record JBLHWU010000008.1, read on the forward strand.
TCTCCGAGTGTGTATTCGAAGAATGCTTCTTTAAGAGAGGTCAAGACCGCTTTGCTGTCAGAAGTCAGGTTTGAAACGTATTCTCTCTGACTCCTGACCTCTCTTTTTTAATTCATTATCATCTTCTTCGTCGCAGCGTGTCCCACTGTTTCCAATTGATAGTATAAAACGCCTTTCGCGTTCAATTCATTTTTACTGAAATTAACTTCATTGTACCCTTTTACAAAGTTACGGTCAATCGTTCTCAACAATCTACCAGATGCATCGCGGATAGTCAAAATAGCATTGCCAGCTTGTGGTAAGCTAAAGCCAATTTTGGTCGTTTCCGAAAATGGGTTTGGCGCATTTTGATACAATTCAAAAGTAGCCGCAACATTGGTGTTATTGAAGGTCAATTCGATGTCTTGCAAATCTCCGTTTTCAGCGTAAGCTTCTGCCAATGTATAGCGAGAATTGATGCTTAAAACGTCACTCAATTGTGCGTTTGCTTTAGCGGTGAAAGTTATTGTAAACAACGCTTCCTCTTCGCTCAAACGAGTCGCATTGGCTTGATTCCAGCTTGTGGTGATTGCGCCTTCATTTAAAAGGGTTAAACCGAAGTTTTCAGCGGAAGCTAAGCCATTTTCAATATTAGTTAATTCCAAAACAGCTTGGTCAAAGTTCATGGTGAACTGATAACCGAAGTTGTGGAAATTAGCTGCGTTGATTGCTACTGTGTAATTTTCACCGGCTTTCATCGCCACATCTTTTGTCGTCAATTCCAACGTTCCATCAAAGTTACGGTCGTCTGCGCCCAACAATTGATTGCCAGAAGCATTGCCATTCACATCACCAATTTTCACCCCAACAAAGCTTTCTGCAAGTGCATCGGCTGGTAAGTTGTTAATGTTAATGATTTCAGGGAAACCAGTTGCCCAAGGATTCATTGGATTAGGAAATACAAAGTCTGCATCCACAAAACGCCAAGAAGTATTATTCGCAAAGTTATCGTCGATTAAAAGAATCAATTTTCTAATTTGAACCAAATCCAGCGTTGTAATGGTTTTTGATTTATTGGCATCGGCAGCAATCATTTTATATGGAGAATCTAATAATTCTATATTCAAAATGTGCTTGCTAATTTTCACCAAATCAAAAGTCGAAACACCGTTCAATGGATTGATATCTTTCGCTGGTACAATCGTGTAATCACCGCCCGCAGGGACATTGATGTTGTAATTGCCATCCAAATTGGTCATTTCCATTGTATTCATCGTCGCGCCATTGATGTTGACTTCAACGTCCGCTACATCTACATCAAATTCCGTTGCAATGTTTCCACCAACCGTAAATAATGGATCAGGATCGGTACACTGGTTTTGGTTAGCTTGAATGATAACGAAAGTTTCACAGAAGTCCTGATTGCCAGCAGCGTCGGTTACCCAAAGCTGAACTGCATTCTCGCCTAAGTTATCACAATTGAAAGTCGCACCGATGTCGTTAACATCAGCAGAGAAACTCAACTGAACACCGCCTGGGCAGTTGTCGTAAGAACCTTCATCCAAATCATTCGCCCACAATTCAACCATTGCTTCGAAAGTCATATTATTCGGGTCGTTGATTGCCATTAATTCCAATACCAAACCATCTTTACAATAAGGTGTTGGGAATTTGCAATCATTCACGCAAAAGTCGAAATCTTCGTAAGAAGTATTTCCACAACGGTCAATAGCGGTGTAGCGAACTACATAGCAGCCAATTTCTAAATTAGAAACATTGACAGAGTTTGAAACAACATTGTCGTTGGCGTCAAAAACAGTCGCTGTAATAGTCAATTCATTATTTACTGTATTTCCATTATTATCTAAATTGCCATTTACATCCAACGTACAATCATCATAAGTTGGACTTGGTAAAATACCATTGAAAACGCAATCCGAAAAGTCATTATCTGTGCCATCGTTTCCATCAATAATGCAAACATCGTCTACATCAAATGTCTGGTCAATCACTGGCGCATCAAAATCTTGAACTTTAATTACTTGTTGATAAGTAATGAAGCCATCTTGATTATCCGCATCAGCATCGTTGTCTGATGTTGGCAAAATGCCTCGGTAAGAATCACGGAAAGTGCGGTCATCTCGGTCGCCGTCGCCATCCAAATCAGCAGCAATAAATCCAATAACGGCAACTAATTCTGCTTCAGATAATTCAACTGCACTTGCTTCTTGGTCAATTTCATTTCCAACTACGCACCAGTTAATCACGGTCCATTGTCGAACGATTTTAAAACAAGCGTCTGAAACGATATCGAAAAATTGGTCTTCAAATGACGTTGCGATTAATTCACACGTTTCAAAGAAAATTTCTGGCTCCCCAAAATCAGATTCAGCCATATCACAGAAACCATCTTGGTCTTCAGGAAATTCAACTACCCAATCCGATACATGCGTCACCGTAATGACTTGCGTACAAGGATTAGAAGCATTGCCTGAATCATCCACTGATGTGAACGAACGCACTACTGAACCGGCACCACATTGGTCAATTGTCACATTTACAGTCGGCGTGATTGTCACTTCACAATTATCAAATGCCGTTGCTGCACCGTAGCCCGCTGCCGTCAATACTATTGATTGACAAGCATTTTCGTCGGTCGCATCTGCGCAAGCCAATAAGGCTGCCGCTAAATCGTCAACGTATTCATCACAAGTTAAAGTAGTATTCGGAGGACAAACTAAGGTCGGTGCTAATTTATCTTCAACCAATACTTCAATCATACATTGATTTTTATTTTCAAAACAGTCAACTGCTTGAAAAGCAACCATTATTGTATTTCCAATATCAGCGCAACAAAGCGTTATAGATTCACCAAAAGTCGTATTACCCGCGATTCCGCAAGCGTCCGTCATTCGTCGAACTTCCAAACGATCAAGGCAACAATTGTCATAAGAACCATCGTCAAATGTACCTGCATTCACAACAGCCAATCCATCTGAAGATAAAGATACTTGCGTAATTTCATCACAAATTGCAACTGGTGCAATATTGTCTTCAATCGTCAAGGTATAAGTCGTCGATTGCGAAACATTTCCACAGGCATCTTCTGCTTGATAAACCAAGAAGTAAATTCCGATTTCCAAAGCAGGATTAATCAAGTTATTTTGAACACCAGCTACTGGTTGCGCCAATGGATTCAACGCAGGGTCCGTACTATAAATGAAAGCAGAAGTTGCGACCACACCCGTGCAGTTGTCCACTGCGGTCGGACTTGGTACTGGTCCCGTTGCTTTACATGGCTGCGGATGTTGTCCTGTAATATTAGTATTGATAGTCAAATCTGCACCCGAAACGATTGGTGCAACATTATCAATTACTTTAATTACTTGCACGTTATCATTGTCATTCGGGTCAAAAGCAATTGGGTCAGTTACGATATTTCCAGTACACCAATCCAAGATAGTCCAAGTCCGAACTATTTTGAAAACAGGTGTGTCCGTGCTTGCCGCAAAACCACAAGTTGATAAAATTTGGTCTGCTTCCGAATAAGCATATTTACAATAATCAGCGTCCAATGCGCCACCCGTTGGATTCGCATTTCCATTTGCTAATGGGAAAACACCACTTGGTACGCCAGAACCCGTTGGCATAGTTGTACCTGGTACATTGTTCGTTAAACGTGAGTCAATCAAACCAATATTCGTCAAATCCCACGCGCCTGTATTGTCAAATGGTTGAATTACTCCACCAAATTGATTGGCAATCGAAGGCATAATTCGAGATGCATTAATAATGTGTGCATGTGCATCATATTGGTCGCAAGACCATACCAAATCATCTGGAATGTCAATCAAATCTGGACGAATCACCGTGATTGTTTGCTGGCAAGTTGCCGAAATATTTCCTTGATTGTCCTGTGCGATGAACGTTCGTACAATCGTTACCGTGAACGCATCGCCCGTTGCTGGTGCAGCGTCGCAATTGTTGTCGATATTGATAACTTCATCCACCATAGTTACGGTTGGATTAGCATCGCAATTGTCATTCGCAACTGGTGCAAGCACGAAGTCTGCATCCGCTGTACACGCAATCGTGATGTCTTGACAATCTAATGTTGGTGCTAATTTATCTTCAACCGTAATTGTTGACCAGCAAGAATTGCCACTCTCGAGATGCGTTACTGTTCCAACAATGGTTTGACCGATATTCGCGCCAGTTAATGGATTTGGAACGGTATTTAAACCTTGAACCAAACTCACCGTATAATCATCAAAACACAAGTAATCGCCTTCTAATAACATATCTGGCGTAACGAGTGCCTCGCAATTTTCATCTAAAGATAATTGAATGCTATTGTTACAAGCCAAAGTTGTTGGCGTTGCTACAATATTGATGAAAGTCGAAATTGTTTCCGTACAGCCAGGGTCAGCTTCGGCTTCTGCCAAAGTATTAACGCCTTCTGGTGGACCAACAACTACGCCATCAACTAATTTAAATTGTCCCGCTGTGCCAGCATCAAATGTAAAAGTTACTGGAAAGCTACCCGTGCCTAAAGTGGCTGGGTCGATGATGTTGGTTGTTACTCCATTTACGGTGAAAGTTGTCGTACCTGCTGCACCATTTCCATCACCTTCTAAAGTAATCGGCATCGTGTTTACACAAATATCTTGACTTAAGTCTGTAGTGAAATTCGCATCTGGATAGAAGCAAGTATTACTCAAAACCAATGCCGCACCGGGGTTAGACGGGCTATTGACAGTAATCGTATAACCTAATCCATCCAAGTGAATACCTGCTAAAGAATAAGTGCTAACACCCATTCCAATTACGGTTTCTACTAACGGCGTACCTGCTGCAAAT
>JBLHWU010000009.1:0-45858 GCA_047629355.1 Saprospiraceae bacterium
TACCTCTTCGGTAACCTTTTTCTAAAGCACTCTTTTGTGCTTCTGTCAATTTTTCGATAAATCTATTTTTTCGGCTCATGCCGCAAAATAACAACTTATTTTTAACTTATTTTTGTCTGAGCACTTAATGCGAATTAAAGAAACTCAGATTCCTGAGAGGATATTTTGCCCTCATTTTTCACTTTAAAAATGCTCATTATATCAACATAAATCGCACTTTTAAAGCAAAAAGGGAGAACAGAACCTCACTTCCAAGAATCTGAATCTATTTATTTCGCGTTCCTAAGTTATTTTTTGATCGTTTGAGCATTTTTAAAGTGAAAAATATGGGCTAAATATCCGCTCAAAAATGTAAGATTATTTATTTCGCGTTCCTTAGTATTCACGTTTCGCTGGTTTGTTTTATCAAAAAAATATTGGAGGTCAAAAAGCCTAATTTTACTGTATTTATTTAAAAAAAAATCGAAATCGAAAAATATCTTTCATCAAATTGATTCAAAAAATTTTGTAATTCATTTTTTCAGAAATGAGCATTTTAAAATTTCATTACCAGCTGATTAATAGTATAATACCCATTTTTTTATTTAAGCTATTTTCAGCGAAACGTGAATTAGTAACGACTTCCTTTCTCTGTAGTTTCCTTCTTGAAAGTAGCCTTCTCCATTTTACAAAGCAATACAAAATTATATCAGAGTTAACCAACCGTAAACTAAAGTTTATTAAAAAATTAATAATGCCTGAAACATCTTACAGTCACCATTTTTTTTAACTCAAAGTTTACATTTAACCTAGAAGATATATCAACAACTTACTTCCTGCTAAACGATAATACTAAATTTACATGAATATGGGCTGCTATTCACATCTAACAGAGACCTTTGTAAAATAATTATTAAGAGAAATTTAAAAAATAATTAAATTTATTAACATGCAACGAATATTCTTCTTAATCGGTCTTTTTGCGATGCTGCCTTTTGGTTTATCTGCGCAAATTCAGCAACCTAATGTTAAGCTAAAGTTTGGCAAAGGATTGCAGATTACAGCTGCGGATTCTTCGATGCAATTGAAAATAGGATTTCGGTTTCAGAGTCTATTTAATAGTCAAGGAGCGTTAGGTGAAAATGAAGAGTGGGAAAGTTCTTTCTTGATTCGTCGTTCGCGCTTAAAGTTTTCAGGTTGGGCGTTTAATCCCAATGTCAAGTATAAAGTAGAGATGGCCTTGTCGAATAAAGACTTGAAGTCTTCTTCAGATTTTGAAGAAACCAGTGAAGCACCAAAAATTATTTTAGATGCTGTGGTGAAGTGGAAATTTCACGAAAACTTCACGCTTTGGGCAGGTCAAACTAAATTACCAGGCAACCGGGAACGGGTCGTTTCTTCTCAAAAATTGGAATTAGTTGACCGTAGTTTGGTAAATAGTATTTTCAATATTGATAGAGAAATGAGCGTGCAATTGCATGGTAAATATAAAGTCGGTAATTCTGTAATTAAGCCAATCGTTTCTTGGTCTTTTGGAGAAGGACGAAATGTGACGATGAATAATGTCGGAGGCTATAATTATACTGGTCGATTGGAATATATGCCTTTTGGAGATTTTGCAAGCAAGGGAGATTATTTTGAAGGAGATTTGAAAAGAGAGAAAAAGCCTAAATTATCCATTGGTGCAACTATTAATGTTAATCAAGGCGCGTCTCGCCAAAAGCAATCGGGTAAATTTTTGATAGACGCAGCTGGTGATTATTTAGAACATGATTTGCGTACGTTCTTTGTAGATATGATGTTCAAATATAATGGTTTCTCTATCTTAGGCGAATATGCGCATAAAGAAGTAACGGATATGAAAACAAATGATTTTTCCAATTTTGAAAGCTTGATTGATGCGAATGGCAGAAGTTATTATACGGGGAGTGGTTTGAATGTACAAGCAGGTTATCTTTTCAAAAAGAATTGGCAGGTGGTTGGACGTTTTACCACGGTATCTCCTAATTATGAAATTAGTTTTACTGGAATTAATGAATATACGCTTGGAATTTCAAAATATATTGTAGAACATAACTTGAAAGTGCAATCAGATGTCAGCTTAATTGATAAAGATGGCGCAGCTAATAATAGTTTGCGGTATCGTTTGCAATTTGAATTCGCGTTTTAGCACAATTTTGCATTTAAAGCAACCTCAAAATAGAAATAACTTCAATAATAAAAAGAACCACTAAAATGTATTGTTATTTATAATAATAAATTTAATAGCTCGTTTTTTATCAAATGAGTACCTAGACATAAATAATCGAACGAAAAAACCTTACTTTTTAGATTGTTCGATTATTTATGTCCAGATATTAGACTTTATGAATGAGTAGCTTTTTTAGAATTGCAAATAATTGATAATCAATAGTTTGCGAATTATCCAGAGTTGCCATTCATAAAGTCTACTTACCTCCTCAAATCAAATTTCTTTCCGTAATACCCGCGCCCGCAAATCTTCCCCATCATGACTCCACCCCGGCGCATAAAATATATATTTCAACTTATCTGACCACTTATTCGCACGTTTCACATCCTGCCAAATTGCCTGATATTCGTGCGTCGCGACGTGAATAGGATGGTGAGAAGTAATATTTTCTGTTAGTCCATACACCGGCTTTTCTCCTTCTTTCTCTTCCGAAAACGTACCAAAAAGCCTATCCCAAATAATCAAAGCACCTCCATGATTTCTATCTAAATACCGAAAATTGGACGCATGATGAACGCGATGGTGAGAAGGCGTATTGAAAACGAATTCAACCCAGCGAGGCAGTTTACCGACCAATTCGGTATGTGTCCAAAATTGATAAATCAAATTAATTGCCATCATGGTAAAAATCATCAATGCATCAAAACCCAGTAGTGGCAGCCACAACCAAAAGAAAAACTTATGCAAACGCTCGCCAACACCTTGCCTTAATGCCGTCGAAAAATTCATCTTTATCGCCGAATGATGCGGCACATGTCCTGCCCAAAACAACCGCACTTCATGGTTGCTGCGGTGAAACCAATAATAGCTAAAATCGTCCAGCACGAATAGCAATATCCAAGCCCACCATTGTCGCTGAATGATGTCTTTCAATGGACTAATTTCATGTAAATAATAGAAGGCAGCAAATGCCAGTAACTTTGGTAAAAGTTCCACCAAAGCAGTGATAATCATCATCCAAAAAGAAGCTTTGGTATCTTTTTCAGTATACCAATCCAATTGTTCTTTTTTGGCAAAGTAAAACTCAGCCAATATGGCTGAAAGGAAAATAGGCAAGGCAATAAACAGCAGTTTATCTTGCGACATTTGTTCTAAGTAGAAGGAAATATTCATGCGTTAAAATTAAGGATTTTAAAATTAATAAACTCTAGGATAATAACCAAGTAACGGTAAAAAAATAACTCCGCCAACTACCAAGTATTTCTTCTGTCCTTATTTTCCACTTTTGAAACAGTCATTATGTAGAGATAACTCCTATTTCAAAAGTAAAAACTAAGAACAAAACCTCTCTCTCAAGAGTCTAACTTTATTTATTTCGCATTCCTTACTCTTTTTCAATCAGGTTTGTCAAAATATGGAGCAATGTTTTATTTAAATTAGTAATTGACAAGGGTAAGTCCCAAGCGTCTCGATTGCGGGGTTCGACATAATTGGAAATGGCGCGAATTTCTAAAAAATTAACTTCTTCCAGCAAACAAACCATGAAAAAAGCTGCACCTTCCATACTTTCTATATCGACTTCATATTTCTTTTTGACTGCTTCGATGCTTTTTACTGAACCATGTACTTTGTTAACAGTCAATCCTTTTACTTTAGGTAAAAATGTAATTTCTGCCGACAAAGGATGATTCATTTGCCCATGTAAAAACGGTTCTTCATTTGGCGGTATCAAATCCATTTCGTGAATGTCCATGAAACTGCCATCCGCATCTTCTGCCCCTAAGTCTCCAAACCGTTCAGCGATTACATTTACCACATCCCCAATTTTTAAATCCTTGGAAAATGCTCCCGCAACGCCCGCGTTTATCACTAAATCAACTTTGTTTAAGGCTAAAAATTTGCCCAAGGAATAGGCAGTATAGGGCATGCCAACACCTGTCACCAAGATCTTAACTTCGAGGTTTTCGTATTTGTATAAATTTTCCCCTTCAGAACCACCGTGAGTTTCTAAGAACTGGCGGATAGGAGCGGTTTCAAAGGGAGTGGCGGAGACGATAAGTAAGCGCATGTTGATTGGATATTTAGAAGTATGGAAATTTAGATACTTAGTAAAAACGATTCAATAACTTGGGCCATTATGCTTGTCCTTTTCCCTTCTAAAAAACACAAAAAATAGTTCCGTAACGAAGGCTATGCAACGATTTTTTGAATTCTTTAGAAGAAAAAATTACGGCGCATTATGGTCCAACTTATTAAATCGTTTTTACTTAAAGACTTGTTATTGCCTTATGTACTTAAAGTTAAGCGTTACTTTTGAAAGTAACGCTTAACTTTAGGCCCAGAAAGAATAGAGATTAACCCACTGAACTTTCGTGAGCCGTACGTCGTCAACTGTGCGCTGTCTTAGTGCAAAGCCGGTCGAATCGGCAAAGACTGAATCGCTTCCGCTTCCTGCTTTGTCCACCACGTTAATCGCTCATAAACTTGGTCTTCTGGAAAATAGTTTAATGCCATTTTGACAAAAATATGCCCATGCTTCGCTTCCGATGTCCACAAGTTTTTATAAAAACGCCACAATTCCTTATCTTCTTGTGCTTCCGAAATCATACGGAAACGTTCTGCCCCACGCGTTTCGACAACAGAGGCAACCAACAATCGGTCAAGAAAACGCTCTAAGCGTCCAGAGTGACATTTTTTGATGAGCTGCTTTACATATTTATCTTCGCCGATGCTGTGCGCCAAGCGAATTCCGCGTTTTTCCATCAACTGATAGACCTGTTGAAAATGCTCTAATTCTTCCACCGCCGTTTCAATCAATTCTGGAATAATCTCAACTCTATCTGGAAATTTTGCCACAAAACTCATCGCCATCGCACTTGCTTTTCGTTCACAATCGGCATGGTCCTGCAAGAATGTGTCAAAATCATCCATTACCGCCGCAATCCATTCGGGGCTAGAATCTACCGCTAAATCTAAATTTAATTTCATAATCGTATTTTCTAAAAAGTCTATTTTTTTTCACTCTTAACAAATCTCATTAAAAGTATCCGATACCCGCAGAGACTATCCGATACCTTCGTCAGAATCGGCAAATTTAGTTTTTAAGTTGACCTCTGCCAAATTTATTTTTAAAATACAATTTGTAAGTACCTTGTTTATCAGATTGCCTTCTTGATTTTTTTTATATTAGATAGCGTATATTTGCAATTCGTTGAATTCTGAAAATCAAAATCAAAATCAAAATCAAAATTTAAAAATATGATTGATAAAATAAAAAACTCCCTTCAACTCGCCAGCGGCATGATTAAAGAACAAGCCGCAACCCTCAGTGATTCTGCCAAGGAACGTGGTTATCGGCTGATTGAGGATTGGATTACGGTATTGCCGAAATTTGAGGAAATGGGATTTGAAATTACCAGTTTTGCCGTTGGAATTTCGATAAGTCCAATATTAGAGGTTGAAATGACGGCAGAACACGAGCAGTTTCCGGTGAATCGCATTGAAGAAATTTTAGAGGATAATAAAATTAGTACGCCTATTTCATTGGTTTTCAATACGATAAAGACGACCTATAATCTACATGCCAGAGCAGAATGTTCTATTAAGGAGCCATTGATTGTAAAAATTAGAGTAAAAATGCCACCTGAGATTAAGGTATTTTTGGGCATGCCGAAATTGGTTTAAATTGCTCGGTGTGCGCGGGGGGGGGGGCAGCTCATCTCGTATCCCTTTATTCTCCAGCAAAAACCGAAGTGTGGACAGAACGCCCAGCTTCGGAAGAGCTTACGAAAGCTAATTTACATCCTATTTCAGGGATACATTTCTTCAGTTGTTATTGCCTTAGGAACGCGGAATAAATAAATGCAGATTCTTGGGAGTGAGGTTTTGTTCTTCCTTTTTGCTTTAAAAGTGCGATTTATGTTGATATAATTAGCATTTTTAAAGTGAAAAATGAGGACAAAATATCCTGTCAAGAATCTGCATTTATTTAATTCGCGTTCCTTAGGCTTAAAAAATTCCTAAAAATGACAATTACCTATTTTAAAAATGTAAATCTTGGTATTATTGCATTTTTTAAAAAAAAATCACGGCTTTTAATAAAACGATTTTAGAATCAAAAAGTCAATACTTAGGAAATTGGTAATAAATAACCTACCCATTTTACGCGTTATTTTTCCTTTATACTTTGTTAAAAATACTCGCCATAGCCATGGCTATGCCTGCGTTTTTTGCCTTGTCTAAAGAAAAAAACTTCGTAAAATTTGGGTAGCTTATTTATTACCAACTCCCTTATCAAAATAGTTTCCATGCTTAAAAAAATCTTATTTTCAGTTTTTTCTCTTTTAATTATTCAAACATCCTTTGCCCAATCTGACCGCTGGCAACAAAAAGCGGAATACAATATGGACATTGATATGGATGTGAATACGCATCAATTTACGGGTAAACAGTCCTTAAAATATTACAATAATTCTCCGGATGATTTAAACCGAGTGTTTTATCATTTGTATTTTAACGCCTTTCAGCCAGGTAGTATGATGGATGTTCGCAATCAAAATTTGCCAGATTCTGATGCACGAGTTGCTGGACGAATTGGGGTATTGACGCCTGAACAAATTGGTTTTACCAAGGTATTTTCCTTGAAACAAAATGGCAAAGATGTCAAATTTGAAATCGTCGGAACGATTCTGGAAGTGGAGCTAAATGAGCTAATCAAAGCAGGTGAAACGGCTACTTTTGAGATGGAATTTCAGTCGCAAGTCCCGGTACAAATCCGACGTTCTGGACGAGACAACAAAGAAGGGATTTCTTACTCGATGGCTCAATGGTACCCTAAAATGTGTGAATATGATTATCAGGGCTGGCACGCGAATCCTTATATTGGACGGGAATTTCACGGTATTTGGGGTGACTTCAATGTCAATATTTCGATTGCGGGAGACTATATCATTGGTGGTACTGGATATTTGCAAAACGCTGATGAAATTGGATATGGTTACGCAAAGACAGCCGCGAAAGTAGATGTAGATAAAAGTAAGAAAAAGACGTGGAAGTTTTTTGCGCCAAATGTCCATGATTTTATGTGGGCAGCTGACCCAGACTATAAGCACACGACTTACAAGCGCAAGGATGGAGTGACGATGCACTTCTTGTATCAACCTGGGGAAAATACGGATGAAAATTGGGAAAGGTTGCCCGCTGTAATGGATAAAGCGTTTGAATTTATCAATAAAACTTACGGAAAATATTCTTATAAACAGTATTCCTTTATTCAAGGTGGTGACGGTGGAATGGAATATCCAATGGCAACTCTGATTACGGGCGAGCGAAAATTTAGTAGCTTAGTTGGTGTTTCTGTCCATGAATTGATGCACTCTTGGTATCAAATGATGATGGGCACAAACGAGGCATTATATGCTTGGATGGACGAAGGTTTTACTAGTTATGCATCGAGTGAAGTGATGAATCATTTGAAAAGAGAAGGTTTAATTCCTGATCAAGTACCTGTTGAAAATCCACATGCAGGCTCAACGACTGGTTTGGCACGTTGGTCAAAATCAGGTTTTGATGAACCATTGACGACGCACGCTGACCACTTTAATCGCAACCAAGCGTATGGTGTAGCCGCGTATGTGAAAGGTGAAGTTTTCTTAAATGAATTGAACTATATCGTCGGACAAGAGAATTTTGATAGGGCAATGTTGACCTATTATGACCTTTGGAAATTCAAGCATCCTAATACAAATGATGTGATTCGGGTTTTTGAAAAACAGTCAAATTTAGAATTGGATTGGTTTAAAGAATACTATGTTCAAACGACCAAAATGCCTGATTATAAAGTAGCGAGTGTGGAAGCAGGTAAGAAAAAGACGACTAAAATTACTTTAGAAAAAGTAGGTTTGATGCCGATGCCGATAGATGTCGAGGTGACGTATAAAAATGGGGACAAAGAATTGTTTACGATTCCATTGCGCATTATGCGGGGTGCAAAAACTCAGGATGGCGATAAAACATTGAAAGTCTTGGAAGATTGGCCTTGGACAAATGCTACCTACGAATTTGAAGTTAAACAGAAGTTGAAAAAGGTAAAATCTGTAGTGATTGACCCGTCGAAGCGGTTGTTGGATTTGGAGTTAGAGGATAATGTTTGGGAGAAATAGATATTGGGTATTAGGTACTGGGCTGAACACATCACACCCAGTATCTAATACCTAAAACTCAGTACCTAATAAATAACTTTCTCCATTCGTTCCAGCCCGTCCACCATATTTTTCCAAGAGAATTGTTCTTTATTTTCAATGACGCCTGCCGTTAGTTTTTCGATCTGATTATTTTCAAAAAAATCAAAAATTGCGTCTGCAATTGCCTTTTCCGAAACTTCAACAACGTAGCCTGCTTTTCCATCTTCTACAATTTCGGGCAAACCGCCCACATTCGTTACCACCATTGGCTTTTCAAAATGATAGGCAAGTTGAGAAATGCCGCTTTGCGTCGCTGTTTTATACGGTTGAACAACCAAATCTGCTGCACCAAAATAGTATTTCACTTCTTCATTGGGAATATAATTGGTGTGCATAATAACTTGATTGGCAAGGTTTCTTGCTTTAATGATGGCTTCATAAGCCGCTTCATTACCATAGTATTCTCCTGCAATGATGAGTTTTAGATTTCGCTTTTTTAAACGGGCATCCGCCAAGGCATTTAACAATAAGTCCAGTCCTTTATAATCTCGGATGAATCCAAAAAACAAAGCATATTCTACACCTTTTTCTAAATTCAACTGTGCTAAAGCAATTTCTTTGGAGACCAAAGCACCATAATTATCATAAATCGGATGAGGAATATATTCGACTGGTTTGACCGTTGTAAATTGCTTCATTTCCTCCTTCACCGACTTTGACATTACAATAAAACCATCTACCGAATTGACAAAATATTGCGTCAATTGACGGTCACCTGGACGCTTTTCATGTGGAATGATGTTATCGGCAATCGCAATCGCTTTGGTGTGCTTATTTTTCTTTGCCAATCGAATAATACTACCCAAACTCGGCGCCATAAATGGCAACCAATAGCGTGTAATGATTAAATCAGGTTTTAACTGTTTTAATTCTTTTCCAACGGACAACCAATTGGCTGGATTAACAGAATTTACTTTGATTTGAATATCTAAATTTTCAGGCTTAGGGTCGTCTGAAAATTGAGTCTTCCCAGGAAATAAAAAATTGGGATACTGTAAGGAGAAAGTGTAGATAATAACCTCATAACCAGAGCGTTGCAACTCGGTTGCTAAGCGTTCGCTGGAAGATGCTATGCCGCCACGTAAAGGATGGGCAGGGGAGAGGAGGACTATTTTTTTCATTCTTGAATTGGATAATTAATGTCAAATTTTGTAACTACTCAGGTGGTTTAAACCTTATTTTTAGTTAAAAAGAGTTATTTTTAGTTATGTAAATGTTAAAAATATGCTTTTTTGTCGAAAATTTGAAAAACCAGACAAATATAATTTTTAAACAAAGCTATAAATGACTGATAATCAGTACGTTAAAGCACCTGAGTAGTTACCAAATTTTTAATAGAAACTAATCAAAATCAAAAAAGCACTGGGTCTCAATTTTTATTCCTCCTCATGATTCAACCTTTTTTCCACCACATATTGATTCCGATTGGGCGCATTTCGAGAAATCATTTCTGCTAAAAAACCTGCTAAAAATAACTGGGTACCCATAATAACACTCAGAATACCAAAGAAGAAAAGTGGTCGCTCAGTCATCCCATATTCTTCATAATATAATTTAGCAAAACTTAAATAAATTAAGATAACAAAGCCTGCAAAAAATGACAATCCACCCAAGGTTCCAAATAAGTGCATTGGTCGCTTGCCAAATTTTCCAACAAAAGTGATGGTCATTAAATCGAGCATCCCTTTGATGCCGCGTTCCCAACCAAATTTGGACTCACCGTATTTTCGTTCCTGATGTTGAACCACTTTTTCGCCGATTTTAGAAAAACCAGACCATTTTGCCAAAAGCGGAATATAGCGGTGCATTTCCCCATATACTTCGATACTTTTGACCACAGGTTGACGATAAGCTTTGAGTCCACAATTGAAATCATTCAATTCAATATTGCTCATTAACCGGGTCAATTTGTTATAAAATTTGGAAGGAATCGTCTTGCTTAAAGGGTCGTGCCGCTTCTTTTTCCAACCAGAAACCAAGTCAAAATCATCTTCTTTGACCATTCTAAAAAGCTCTGGAATTTCATCAGGACTATCCTGCAAATCGGCATCCATGGTAATCACCACATCTCCTTCAACTACTTCAAAACCAGTATGCAATGCAGCTGATTTTCCATAATTTCTTCTAAATTTAATACCTTTGACACAGGCATTTTTAGCTGATAAATCTTCCACTATCGCCCATGATTTATCGGTGCTACCGTCATCAATCATGACAATTTCATAGGAAAGTTTATTGGCCTCCATTACCCGCCGAATCCATGCTTCCAATTCGGGTAAGGATTCTTCTTCATTAAATAATGGCACTACTACGGAAATATCCATTTTATCGTTTTTGGCATTTTGTTTTTAGTAGTTCGTTTTTTATGTTAATTAAGTAACACACAAATTTACTAAAGACTATTTTTTATAAAGGTCTTCTCGCTTTGTCATCGCCGAAATTACAGCGGCAAACAAGGCACCAGGGATAAGCAAACGATACGCCGTACTAAATAGTGTCGTCGCAATCGTTAATTTTAAGTCATCAACGTTTACCTTTTCAGCATCTTGTAAAGCCAAACAAGGATCAACATTACTGAGTTCACAACTCCAAGCTGCCAATTCAATTCCAGTTTGGCGAACGAGCTCATATAGGCTCGAATCTACGAAATTAAACAGCACATAGGCAAAAAATCCTTCAAAAATGCTCGCAACCGCAAAGATTTGCCATGCATTTTTAAAGCCTTCCTTAAAAGTCATCGCGCCACCCAGACTTTCTCGATAGTTTTTATTAGCAACAAACATAAAGAGCAAATGTATTGCCCAACCAATGTAACCACCGTAATTTATCATGTTTCTTGGACCAACCAAATACAAGATAATGTTAGCTATAACGATGAGGATACCGCTATAAAGTCCAAATTGAATTGCTTTATTTTTCATAATATCAATTAACTTCGATTAAGTAAGGAGCAGAAAATAACCTCTGCAACGCTTCTAGAGTTCTTTTTTCGCGTTCTTAAATGCCGGAGCAGTTAAGTAATACGTACTAATTAATTAGGTAATTTTTAAACCTCTTTTTCCGCTATTTTCCTTTAAAAAAGACTTCAATAAAAGGATTGTTCAAGCCTTTTTTAAAGAAAACTATCGAAAAAATCTTGTCTAAAAATTTCACCTGATTAATCACTACGTGTTACTTATGTGCAAAAAAAATGCAGGCGCAAAAATAGATTTGCTCCTGCATTCTTTCGTCACAATAATGAAAAATTAAATACTAGCTGGGCGTTCCTCTTTCATAATAGCAGCCATAATTACTGCCACGATAGCCGCGATAACACCGACAGCAATAAATCCCCAAAGAATCCCGATAGGATTTTCCATTCCTTTTTTAGCTTCTTCGAGAGCCATCTCAATTTGGTCTTCAGGCAGCCCCATTTTGGCATACAGATTCTGAGTCATCTCCAGAATTTGGTCCATCGAAGAAGGGTCAATGTAGTTCATATAAACGAAATTGAAAATGGACGAAATCGCACCCGAAATAAGAAGGGCAACAAAAACGACTAAAAAAGCCCGACCAAAGGAGATAAATCCTTCCAATTCCTCTTTATGATTCTTGATACACATATAAGCAATAATACCCACAATCGCGAAGCTAATTAGCGTATTTAAAGTGACTTGAGAAGTAGTAAGTCCTAATAAATTAGCAATCAAAGCATAGGCGATAGAAACGCCAGCACTAATGAGTCCCCAGCGCAGCGCGGTAGGAAAAAACGATACATCAGATTCGTGAATAACTGTAGGTATTTTTAAATCTTCCATAAATTAAAGTTGGTAAAAAGTGAAAAATAGTTTTGTCTTTGCAAGTATGCACTATTTATAAACAAAACCGCTACTTTTTTCGATAAACCGCTACTTTTTACGAACAAAAACTTGTTTTTGATTAACGACACCTAATATTTTACCTTTTAAGGTTTCCCCAATAAGTGGTGTATTTTTTGATTTGGAAAAAATATCTTTTTTAGTAAATGTCCATTCTTCTTCTGGTTGGAAAATGGTTAAATTAGCCACTGCGCCTTCTTTTAGTTCAGGAATGGGAATGTTTAGAATCGTTCGAGGTTTTACGGAGAATTTATCTACTAATTGATTAATTGTCAGTTTTTTATTTAAAATTTTATTCGTTAATCCAAAAACCGTTTCCAAACCAATCACTCCAAAATCTGCATAGGAAAATTCTAAAACTTTACTCTCTTCATGCCAAGGCACATGATTGGAAGTAATAAAATCGATTGTTCCATCACTGATCGCTTTGATTAATTCTCGTTGGTCACTTTTTTCGCGTAGTGGCGGTAGAACTTTAAAATTAGAATCAAAATCTTCCAATTTTGCATCGGTAAACGCTAAATTTAATGCCGCTACAGAAGCCGTTACTTTTACACCTTTTCGCTTTGCCCGTCGCACCAAATCTACGGCGTAAGCTGTCGAAATATTTGATAAATGTAATTTTGAATTGGTATACTCTGCTAAAAATAAATCGCGCACAACCATCAAATCCTCCGATAAATTTGGAATTCCTTTCATACCCAACGACGTACTCATCATTCCTTCGTGCATCTGTCCACCCGTCGCGACTGATTTATCGTGTGGATGATTGATAACCAAGCCATCAAAAGTTTTCACATATTGTAAAGCCCGCATCATCATTCCATTGTCCTGAATCGAATTTTCACCATCGGTGAATGCCACTGCACCTGCGTGGTACATGTCAATCATTTCGGTAATGTCCTTGCCTTCACAATCTTGCGAAACCGCGGCCATTGGATAAAAATCAACTAAGCCATCGCGGGTATTATTTTTTAAATATAAGACTTGAGATTTGGAATGCACCGTCGGGTCCGTGTTGGGCTGCGTCGCAATTCCCGTAAACCCACCAGCCATTGCAGCGGCAGCAACGGACTCCAAATCTTCGCGGTGTTCATACCCCGGGTCGCAGACTTGTACGCCGACGTCCAGCCAACCAGCGGAAATGTGAATACCTTGTGAATCAATTACTTGTCCTTCATCAGAAGTAACTCGTTTGCCAATTTTGGCGATGATTCCATCTTTGATTAAAACGTCCATCTGCTGCCCATTGTGTGGGGAATCAGGATGGATAATGGTGGCTTTTTTTATCAGCAGTTGCATCGAAATGAGTATTTTTCGCGAAGGTAAGTAGTTGACCTTGAATAATCGATACTTTTGACAGAGAATATTTTTTGTTTAAGGAATTTAAATAATCTTTAAATAATCCCTTTATTGAAAGACTTTTTTAAGTTTCTTAAATGGAAAGTTTAGCGTTACTTTCTGGCTGTGAAAATCGGTCATTGGAGGAGGTTTTGGAATTAATACCCTCTACTACAGGCTTTGCAAGCACGGGATTTGTCAAAGAACCAGAATTATTACAAAAAGATAAAATTATAGCATTGCTAAAAAGGAAAGAACCTGCTGAGAAAATCGCGGAAAAACTAAAGGTAAATCTCTTTTTAGTTGAAATCTTTGAGGATGAATTAAAATTGGAAGAGAAGGAATAAAGAAATAAAAAAGCCGTGAATATTGACATTCACGGCTTTTTTATTTTAACAAAAAAAGCTTTTATACTTTAAAAAATCGAAGGAATAACACTTCCAGCCCTAAAAAGAACAAGGCGAGTATTACACACCATTTCCATAAAATAACGCCACGACTTCGTTCGCTAATCTCTTCTGTAATACTTGCTGCTGAGGTGCTTAAAACGGTTGCATTCGCACCAATTTTTGCGGTCAAATCCTCCACATTGAAATATTCCAAGACGGATTCTTTTCTATCAAAATTAAAGGCATATTTCGCGAGTTTATCTTCTGGATTTAAAAACAATTCATAAAAACCAGCTTCCTTGATTTTGTCGTGCACATCTAAATATACATTAGAAGTAACGATCCGTTGTTCTGGAATAAATTCTTCGGCAGTTCCTTGCAATTTATAAACCGTTTCACCGCTCCCTTGAATTTTATTATCCGCAATAATTACCTCATCCCGTCCGATTGTGTAAGCGATTTTATTGGCTTTTGCAGAAGAAATTGCCATTTTATACAACATTGGAATAAAGATTTCTCCACTACGTACCAAGTTATTCATTTCACCATTTAAGGGCGAAGCACTAAAGTATAAATGTCCTTTCCCAACGGTATATTTCGTTAAATTAGGCGTTCCATCTCGATAAGTTAACAATCGTTCTTCGCCTCGACTGCCATAATTGGTTAGCTTGAAATTCGCTTGTGTAACGGGCAATTTTAAATTAGCCATCCGATTTTGAAAAACGTCATTAAATATAAATTCATCGGTATTGATGCGTCCCACAAATCGCTGCACCACGTCGTAACTGACCAATTCATTCGCTGGAAATGTTTTCAAAAAGCTGTTGTATGAACCAAGATTTGCATTAGCAGAAGGAAAAATCAATAGGTTGCCACTGTTTTCTGTGAATTGCTTTAACTCAAATGCCAAACCTGATGAAATAGCCGCCAATTCATTGACCACAATCATTTGATAATCAGTAAATTTAGAATAATCCAAATTCCGACTCTGCTGACTCGTGACTTTAAAATTAGTCATGCCAGTGAATGCCTTTTCTAAAAAGTTATTCGGCTGTGAATCATTGATTGTCAGTACATTAATCTCCTCCGCTACTTTGAAGGTAAAGAAGTATTTATCATCAAATTGAACAGGGAAATCGGTCACTGCTAACTCTGCTTCGTGCCAACCCGTTCTTAAAATTGTAATATTTACCGTATCAGAAATTGAAGAATTTGCAGGAATGGATAGCGTACCAACGGGCTTTACTTGTCCTTCATATTTTATGGTCAATCGTACATTTTCGGCATTTTCATCACTTAAATTTCTAATTTTCACAACCAACGCATTCGTCTGATTTATCATCTGAACAGGCGCATCGAACCAAGCAGAATCTATCGCAATATTTTTTTCTTGCACCGACTGTAAAGGAATTAAAGTCAAATCAACCGTAGTATCGGCATAGTTGCTAATATCCGTCACATTTTTTTGAAAATCTGAAATTAAATAGGCTGCATGATTGTCCGCAGTCCCAGAATTCAGGGCCTGCTTCTGTCGCGTCATTACTTTCGACATCTCGCGCACCGCAGGAGAAATTTTTATTTCATCGACCATTACTAAAGCATCTTCCTTACTCATCAATCGCTGATGTCTGCCTTCGAAATCATTGGTCAAGATTTGAAACCGATTTTCAACAGGGTGGGCATTGATGACGTCTCGCGCGCGTTGTTTTGCTTTATTTAAAAGCGGCGTATCTTGACTTAAAGCACTCATACTAAATGAGTTGTCTACAAATATACTAACTGCTTTTTCCCCTTTTTTCACATCAGTATTACGAGGAAGGAACGGTTGCGCAAATGCAAATACCAAAAATGCCAATGCTAAACATCGCATCAACAACACTAATAAATTCCGCAATTTTCGGCGCGCGCTCGTCTCTTCTTTTACCTCTCGTAGAAAACGAACATTGGTAAAATAGACCTTTTTGAAACGCCGAAAGTGAAATAAATGGACAATAATAGGTATCGCCAAGGCGAGAAGGGCAAATAAAAATGTCGGATATAGAAATTGCATTGGATTGTTTGAAAGTTTGGAACGTGGTTAATAAGTCTACTAAACTTTAAATCAATTGCTCACGTCGTATTCTGGTTTCGAGTAAAAACGGCAAATTTAGTATAATTTTCAAGTACTCAGACATATTTTTTCGTGGAATTTTAGGACTAATATTTTTTCGCTAGTTTTTCTTAAAAAATCTTGCATAGCCTACGTTACGGAAGTATTTTTTAAGGGAAAATGGCGAAAAAAGATAGTTCTAAAAACCACTAAATAAATGTGTCTGGGTGCTTAAATAGCCTTTCTTTTAAAAATCATACTAACAAAAAATTAAGGGAATCGGACTAAAAAATTAATAGCTATCTTTTCTAAAATGGCTAATTTTAAACCAAATTCCTCTTAAAATTATCCAAAAATGATTCCACAAATTAGGTAAGAACCCATAGTGCTTTTTTAGTACTTGATAACGGTCCTTTAATGACTGCTGATGCTGTTGTTTGGAAACGCCACCTTGTAAATATTCAGATAGAATTAAATGCGTATTGGTATTCTTTCGACTCTGCTCCAAGCATTTTAAAACCCAATCAATATCGGCGGCTAAATTATCCAACAGGTACTTTTTTGCAATGCTTCGACGCGGTAAAAAGCCTTGGTGACAAACGACCATTCCTTTTTGTAATGATTTGAAATTCAGTTGATTTGGGAGTTTCTGAGTCGTTAACTTGGAGCGTGTACCAATGTGTTTTCGAGCATCATCGACAAGCATTACTTCGCCGTAAAGAATGTCCGTTTCTACCGTATATTGAGCAACCATTTTTTCAATGGTATTGGACGCAAACACGTGGTCACCTGCATTCATAAACCAAACAAAGTCTCCCGTCGCGAGGTCTAAACTTTTATTCATCGCATCATACAAACCTCTATCAGCTTCACTAATCCAATGCGAAATTTTATCGGCATACTTATTAATAATTGACATAGTTCCGTCTTTCGATTGACCATCTACAATAATGTATTCGATATTCGGGTAGGTTTGATTCAAAATGCTTTGAATTGTGCCTTCAAGTAATTCTTCTCCGTTATAGACAACGGTAATTATAGAAATAGTTATTTGCTTCACGCCATTTTTTTTTGCAAAACTACCTTAAAATTTATAAATCTATCGCTCTGAAATTCCAATCTCCCCAACTTTTTTTACCTTTGGCGCAATTCTAAGGAGAATTAGAAAAAAAATGTAATTTTCTTTCTCGATAAAAGTCAAAGCCTTGAATTTTAAGAAGTGAGAAAATCTTAAGATTTTCAAGCTTCAAATCTATCTTCCGCGCTGCCTACGGCAGCGCGGAAGATAGATTTGAGGGAGAAAATGGTTTTAAAACCATTTTCTCCCTCAAACTCCCTTTGTCATTTTAATTAAATAAGATTATTTAGAACCGAATCAAACGGGATTCTGCAAAATTTCACTAGCAGATTCCTCACAATACATCACTCAATTTTATGAATCCAACCATTAAAAAAATCGTTCCTCACCTTGCCGCGTTTTTTATATTGATGGCAGTGTCTTTTATTTGGTTCAAACCCTATGTTTTTGACGGAAAAGTGCTGCAACAGTCGGACAATGTACAAGCATTGGGGATGCAAGCAGAAATGCGAAAGGTCTCAAAGGAAACTGGAAAGCTTCCACTTTGGACAAATAGTCAATTTGCGGGAATGCCTGCGTATCAGATCCTATACAGTACTAAGAATCAGCTAAAACATGTCTTTAAGGCTGCATTATTGGGCAATTATATGTCGCCTCCACATACCGCAATTTTATTGCTAATGATAGGTTTTTATTTCCTAATGATAGTCTTGGGCGTCGATTGGCGCATCGGAATATTAGGCGCCATTCCCTTTGGGTTGTCCGTTTATTATATGGATTTGGTGGTTGCAGGACACTCGACGAAGTTGATTGCCATTGGGTATCTCGCTCCAATTTTAGCGGCGATGCTACTCGTCTTTAGAAAAAAATACTTGGCTGGCGGAGGGCTTTTTGCCTTATTTTTTGGCTTACAAATGTATGCGAATCACTTGCAAATTACTTATTACTTGTTCCTGTGTTTAGGTGTTTTCGGTATTTTTAAATTGGTGGAAGCTGTTAAAAATAATACGTTACCAGAATTTGGAAAAGCGGCAGGTATCTTGATTTTTGCTTCTTTACTGGCAGTCGGAACGAATTTCGGACGGCTTTGGACAACTTACGAATATTCACAAGAAACCATTCGTGGGACATCAGAATTGACGAAAGCTAATGTAAGTTCGAGTGGCTCAGGGCAAGGAGGCGATGGTTTGTCGAAAGATTACGCGTTTGATTGGAGTTACGGAAAAATGGAGACGTTTAATTTATTAATTCCCAATTTCGTCGGTGGAACCTCTGCTAAAAGTTTTGCCAGCGACCGCAGCAGTGCTTCTTTTAAAACATTGATGAAAGTCGCCAAATCTAACGAAGAAGCCCAACAATTGTCAGCGGCTTTAGGACATTACTGGGGACCGCAGCGGTTTACGGGAAGTCCTGTCTATATGGGAGCAGTTTTGATATTCTTATTCTTTTTAGGTGGTTTTTTGGTGAAAGGATTGTTAAAAAACTGGCTTATTGTATCCACGTTATTAATGATAATGATAGCTTGGGGGAGTAATTTTTCTACTATCAATTACTTGCTATTTGATTATTTTCCGATGTTCAATAAATTTCGGGCAGTGTCGATGGCAATGGGCGTTGCCTTCTTCTTTTTAATAGCTTTGGCAATGATCGGCTTGCAAGAATTCTTGAAAAAGAAAGTTTCTAATGCTGATAAGCAAAAAGCCTTATACCTTGCTGGTGGAGTGACTGGCGGTCTAATTCTAATTGGTTTATTACTTAGTTTCGGTTTCAATTACGGAATGAGTGAGGAGAAAAACGCTGCATTGCCACAGATTTTGAAAGATGCCATAGCGTCTGACCGTGCGGGGTTATTACAAGCGGATGCCCTGCGTTCTTTAGGCTTTACTTTGGCGGTATTCGGCTTCATGTGGGCATATTTGAAAAAAGGATTCGCGCCTTTACTTTTAGCTGTAGGCGTTGGAATTATTGCCATTATGGACATGGTCGGCGTGAGTTCTCGATTTTTGACGGCAGAAGATTATATAAAGCAACAGCAAAAGACAGCGATGACGCAACCTTCCGAAGCTGATAAGCAAATCATGTCGGATAAAGATTTGCATTATCGAGTGGCAGATTGGGGAAGTTATCCATTTACGAGTGCTTTGGCGTCGTACCATCATAAGAGTATGGGCGGGTATCACGCGGCGAAATTGATGCGTTTTCAAGAAATGGTCGAAACGTATTTAAATGACCCTGGTACATCGAGCAAGTTGTATGGAATGTTGAATACTAAATATTTTATCGGACAAGGTCGTGTTTCACGGAATCCTGATGTTTTGGGGAATGCTTGGTTTGTGCCCAATTTTGAAGTTGTGCCAACCGTTGATGATGAATTTGAAGCATTAAAGAATCTTGACCCAAAGCAAAAAGCAGTCATTGCAGAACAATATGCAGCAGGTATTAAAGGTCAAAATTTCGAATATGATTCTACAGGAAGTATTCGCTTGACCGCCTATAATCCCGATGAAATGGTCTATCAATATTCCGCAAAAACGCCGCAGTTGACAATGTTTTCGGAAGTATATTATCCACCTTCTAAAGGTTGGAAAATGTACTTGGACGGAGAGCCGATGGAAGATTTTACAAAAGCGAATTTCATCTTGCGCGCCGCTGTTTTACCAGCAGGTCAGCATGAAGTGAAGATGGTTTTTGAGCCAACATCTTACTATACGGGAGAAACAATTTCCTTAATTTCTTCGATTTTAGTGCTGTTGTTCGCATTCGGTGGATTGGGAATGTATTTAAAAAATAATGGAATGCCAGAGGTCGTGCATTTACCAGAAGGAGAGAAGAGGGTTGAGAAGAATGAGGTAAAACGGACGGTTTCTAAAAAGAAGAAAAAGTAATTGGAATGAAGGGATTGCTTCTTTTGTTGGTGGTTTTTTGGAATTGGGGATGTGACGAGTACATTTCTAAATATCCTATTTCTGAAGTGCCTGATTCTGAAATTTCTTCTGAATTTTTAGGTAAATGGGTTTCAATTGAAAAAGACGGAAAATATTTAAAAACATCAAAGAAAATCGAACTGCTGGAATGGGGAGATATGGAATATTTATTATTGGAAAATGAAATTGGAGATAAAAATACATCTCCGTATAAATTATGGAATTCAAAAATCAATGATGTTAATTATTTGAACGTTTATCCATTAAAGCAAAATAAGAGAGATTCTATATACTTTATTCTTAAATATAGAATTAGAGGTGATTCTCTCGAATATACTCCTTTGAAAGTACTGGATAGTCTTGGTCTCATGTCTCTGGATAGCCTTAATCTCACGGCCGAGCCACGTTTTGATATTAAAGGAAATTTTAAAAAATATATAGAAGAAAATCAGATTGAATTCGATGGCTTTTTTAAAAAGGAATGGACTGTTTTCCATCGTTGGGAAAATCTTGATTGGAAATTTATCAACGAGGGATTTATCCCAGATATTATTTCAATAAAAAATGATGGAGATTTAGTTAATAAAGATTCTATGTTAAATGAATTTGCCAATTACTATTTGCTTGAAAACACCATTTATTACTTTAAATTGCATCGTAAATCTTTTTTTCTTAAAAATAGCCAAGGAGATACTTCTGAAATAATAAAAACAAGCCGACTTTTACACGATGTCGAAAATGATAAATGGTATGCTCCAAAATAAGAAAATTAATAGATGAAAAAACTCGAAATACTCCACGAAGACGACCAAATCGTCCTCATCAATAAAGCTTCTGGCATGCTCAGCATCCCAGATCGATACGCAGCAGAAAAGCCGAATTTACTCACATTGTTGAGAGAAAAATACGGCGATATTTACACGGTGCACCGGCTGGACAAGGAAACCAGTGGCATCCTTTGCTATGCACGTACAGAGGCGGCACACAAGCATTTGTCGAAGCAATTTCAAGAACGAACGGTAGATAAAATTTACCTGACTTTAGTAGATGGACAGTTGCACGAAGCCGAAGGAACGATTGACAAACCGATTGCACCTCACCCGCATATTTCGGGCAAAATGATTATTATGCAAAAGGGGAAGGCTTCACGGACAGATTGGAAAGTAATTGAAACTTTTAGAAATTTCACCTTGGTCGAAGCCAATATCAAAACTGGACGAACGCACCAAATTCGGGTACATTTCGAAGCAATGGGCTATCCACTCGCGATAGATTCAACCTACGGACGGCGCGAAACATTTTTGCTGTCGGAAATAAAAAATAAGAAAAAGTATAGACTGGGTAAAGACCAAGAGGAACGACCGTTGATGAGTCGAAGTATTTTACATGCTTTCCGATTGACGATTAATCATCCAACAACGGGTGAAAAAATCATCAAAGAAGCACCATTGCCTAAAGATTTTCGGGCAGTCGTTCAACAACTCCGAAAATGGGGCAATTAACAATGAACAATTAACAATGTACAATTGCTCATTGTACATTGTTAATTGCTCATTGTTAAGAGGATGCCATTCCACTTTCGCGAAATTGCAATAGATATAGGTAGTATTTTACCAATCCAGCCGTGTTTTTCACCTTCAATTTTTGAATTAAATTACGTCGATGCGTTTCTACCGTACGTGGACTGATGTATAGTTTACTGGCAATTTCTTTATTGGTTAACTCCTCTGCGATATTTTTCAAAACTTCAAATTCTCGCTCTGTAACTGATAAATCTTTCGCTTTTTGCCGTGCTTCCAATCGCGAACTACCATTTTCGATTCGTGAAAATAGTTTTTTCGTAACCTCTTTGGCAAAATAGCTATTGCCACTCGAAAGCGCTTTAATCGCAATTACCAACTCATCGTAAGGCGCATCTTTAAGGATGTAACCCAACGCGCCCGATTTAATCATGCTTACCACATAATCGTCGTCTTCGTAGGAAGTCAATGCCAAAATACGTATTCCTGGATTGTTAGAAATAATTTTTTCTGTTGCTTTGATACCGTCAATTTTCGGTAATCGAATGTCCATTAAAATGACATCTGGTTGGCGATCGCGCGCCATCAAAACAACTTCGAGACCATCACTGGCCTCTCCAATTACATTAAAAGAATCTTCTTTCCGAAGTAAGTTCGCAATTCCTGAGCGAAACATTCGGTGATCATCAGCAATCAAAATTCTCGTCTGATTCATATTGACAATGTGTTTAGAGATAGACTTAAGAAAACTAATTGCTAAGTCTAAGGTGTGTAAATTGTGTTAAATGTCCGTAATTGCTGTAGTGAGAGCAAAAATACAGTTTGGATACTACTATCTATCTATCTATCTATCTAACTAACTAACTAACTAACTAACTATCAGTTAGTAGTAAACAATATTTTTTATTAGAATTTAAAAAATGACTTAAAACGGCAAGTAAAATATCGACAGGGGTGTCAATTTTATCCGAAAGCCATTTATACTAAATTTTTAATCTGAATTTAAAAAATTTGAACAAGTAATACTACATAAGCTGTAGTCCGCTCGCATCAAACCTTTTTACTGAGGGAGGTAAGGGAGGTAAGGGAGGTGATTAAATAAGCAAGACCTTTGCCAAAAGTGGCGGCGAGATGATGCTTCTCATTGATGTTAGCCTAAATATATCCCAAAGGTAGAAAAATATTCCTGTTCTACAAGTTTTCCCGTAGAGAATCTAGAATATCAGTTTTTCTTACGTTTAGTACTACAGGTATTTTGGACTTTTTTTGGTGGTGAAAAATGCTACTTTTGCGACTCACCATTTTTTAGACCTTATTTTATGCTTAATGTCACATTTTGTCACTGTTTTTTTTGAAAAATATTCATTTTCGTAAAATACCGTACGTACAAATATCTGCAATTTTAAACAATTTCAATATGAAAAACACAACTAAACCGAGTCTTTCTTTAGTTTTAAAAGGCATGGCAATGGGTATCGCCGAAGTCATTCCGGGAGTGTCGGGTGGTACGATTGCATTCATCACAGGAATCTATGAAACGTTACTGAACTCGATTAAAGCATTTGGTCCAGGGCTCTTGCCTATTTTTAAAAAAGACGGAGTGAAAGGCGTTTGGGAAGGAATTAATGGGATGTTTCTCGTCAATTTATTATTTGGAATGGCAGTTGGTTTGGTCGGTGGCGTATTTGTGATTACCAAATTGCTGAAAATGTACCCCGAATTATTGTGGGCATTTTTCTTCGGTTTGATTGTCGCTTCTGCCATATATATAGGTCGTCAGATTTCCAAGTGGAGTCCCGTGGAAATTATTTTAATGATTGCTGGCACTGTCGTCGCCTATTTTATCACCATAGCGACGCCTTCTAATGGAAATCCTGCGCTGTGGTTTGTCTTTCTTTGTGGTGCAATTGCCATTTCAGCCTTGATTTTACCAGGTATTTCAGGAAGTTTTATCCTATTATTACTGGGAATGTATAGTTTTGTTATTCCAACTGTAAAGACAGCATTGTCTACTTTTGAAACGGAAAGTCTGATTATTGTAGCAGTTTTTGCGCTTGGATGCATTACAGGTTTGGTGACTTTTTCTCGTTTCTTATCTTGGACATTTAAGAATTATCACAATCCTACATTGGCAATTTTGACAGGATTTATGGTCGGGTCGCTCAATAAATTGTGGCCTTGGCGGAATACCTTGTCTTGGATTGAGAAGAAAACCGGGGCGATTGTTCAGGTAAACCCAAATGATAATGAATTGTATAAAATTTTGCAAGAAACGAGCGTCTTGCCATCTTCTTACGATGGTGAGCCACAGATTTTGACGGTTGTTATTTGTATGATTTTCGGATTTGCATCTGTCTTTTTATTGGAAAAACTGGGCGGCGAAAAAGTTGATGGGGTAGCGCAGATTCCTTTAGGAAAAGAATAGCACTTCAATTTACAAAATAACTTTTGTAAACTTCTTTATGTTTAGTCATTTAAATAAATTTGCATCTAAATCTTTTATAAAAATAAAATCTAATTAGAATATGAAATATTTTTCAACCTTAAAACACACTTCTTTAGTCCTCGTTGCCTTATTTTTATTTGCTTGTAACGCTAAAGATACCAGTCTTAAAGCTGTTGCTGGAACAGCAGATTTTGCGGATTTTGCAATGACTGCAATTACCGGAACAACCATGCAGAAAGCCGTAAAGAAGAACCCTGACGGTGAAATTATGGAAGAAGGGACAGTTGAAAACGGTCAAAAAAATGGACAGTGGATTATTTACAATGCGGATAATAATTTGCCGAAATCTATCACTACTTATGTTGATGGACTATATACTGGAACATTGATAGAATTCAATAAAAGAGGTCAGATTGAAAAAACGACAAGCTATATTAACAATGAGTTGAACGGCTTGTATGGTGTTTATAAATTCGGTCGTACTGTTGAGACGGTGAATTATGTCAATGGTAAAATGGATGGTGTTTACCGTAAATATTTCAATAATAAAGATGATGTTCAAGAGGAAAGAACTTACAAAAATGGCGTTTTAGATGGGGCTCTTCGGTTCTTCAATGAAGAAGGAAAGGTAGTGTTAGAGTATGATTATAAAAATGGAGAAAAAATCGGTGGTGGTGAGTTAAAATGAACAAATTTTTAATTTTTATATTTAAAATATTCAGAATTTATAAAATGTTGGAATTTAGGTAAAACGGCAGAAAGTATTTATTTAATATTTTCTGCCGTTTTACTTTTTAAATCATTGACAGTCAAAATTTTAAACTTAAATTTATGTAAAAAAAACTATTTTTTATATATTTAAGCTATTTAACGTGATTTACATATTTATTTATTTTTAAATTCAATTGAAAAAAGTGAAAACATTTTGTCATTTCAAAATATTTTCCTTCCTTTACTACTGGAGATTTTAGAAAATAATAAACTACACACAATTTCTAAATCTCAAAACAGTACATAACGAGAACAAACACAGAATTTAGGGTACACTATGAGAAACAGTCAATCTCCGTCTATAGATGCAATTTACCAAAATGCGCTGCCGTACTATTTGGACAGGGTAGATGCTTGTTTACTGGAAGAATCCGGTGAAACATTTGCGCAAGAATGGGTAGAGAAATTGCTAAAAGGCCGCCTCGAAATACAAGTCAACGCAGGTAGTCAAGCCAGCGAAAATCTTCGACATCTTTACTTTGAATCCAAAAATTTAGAGCGTACACGTGGTCCAAAAACATTTGGTTTTGGTTATCCATTCTTTGTCGATACTCATGAAAGTGAGTTGATGATTGCACCGATTTTTATTTGGCATTTGACTATCGAACCGAGCCAGAATCGTGTAAATTCATGGATTATACGCCACGATGATAGCCACCCAGTATTGCCTAACTACAAGTTAATCAGGCATTTACAGAATAATTATGATGTAGAAATTTTAGAGCATTTCGAAAATTTAGCGATGCTCAAAAAAATCAATAAAGGTACATTGACCAAGACCCTAGAGCAACTTGCAGAACGTACAGGTGTTCAAAATAACACCTTGTCAACAGGTATCGGGGTATGTCCGCGCATTGATGAAATCGGTACATTGGCGAAGACTGGAAATATCAACTGGTCGGGCGTTTTTTCACTTTTTCCACCGCAATCGGTTCATGCTACAGAGTCAGAATCGAAGCCAGAAGAAGCATTTTCTCCTGCGCTAAAGCCAATGGAGGAAGGGCTTGGCATGTTTCATTATTTGCCAGCTGATCCGTATCAGGCGAGCGTGATGGAGACGGCGTATCGAGAAAAAATTACAGTAGTTGAAGGAGAATCTACTTCAGGAAAAACTCAGGCTATCGCTAATCTATTAATTAATGGATTATTGAACGGACAAAAGTGCTTGGTCGTTTCAGAACGGGTGCCTTCCTTGGTGAAGGCCCAAGGAATGTTGGCAGGGACAGGCATCAATCAGTTTAATTTTTTGCTGAAAGATGCACAGTCTGATAAGGCGATAATTTTGGAGATGCTCCGTGTATCGGCGACAGGTGCGACGAGATTAATTCATCATAATGAAAGTGATTTTCAGGTAAAATGGAATCAATATTTGCGGACGAAGCAACAGTTAGATGGACATTATCAAACGGTGCAGGGTAAGATTTTTGGTGACTATAATTGGACGGAAACGGTTGGGTTATTTTTAGCGAGCAATCGTCAAGAAGGTAAGGAGTTGTTGAATTCGCAATTGAATACTTATGAATTCGAGTTCAATTTTGAGGAGTTTGAAAAATTAAAAGAAGGAATAGCGCAAGTTCAACCAATTTTCAAAAAAATCAATACGCTGAAACATCCGCTTTCAGATTTGAATAGTTCAATTTTTACAGATAAGAATAAACCAGAAGGCTTAACTTTTATCAAAAGCCAGTTACAAGCTTTTGAAGAAAAGACGAGCCGTTTGCATTACCGTTTTATCAATAAAACTGACCGATATGCGGCTCGTTTGCGGGCACATTATGAGCGACAATTTGAGAAGTTAAACGCTCAAATGTTTATTTTAGAAGAAAAAATTGCCACCAACATTGATTTATATGGAGATGATTTTAAAAAATCAACGGGAAGTTCCTTTAACTTTTTAAATCTTTCTGGAAAGAAGAAAAAACTAAATCAGGCGAAAGAAGAAGTTGCGGTTACTTATCAAAAATTGCAGCGGTCTTTTGAAGAAAAGCAGTTGTTTGAGTTTGAGTTTTTGCCAGCCTATGATGGTAAGCACATTCCAAATGTTCGACACAACTTACATCAATATGGCGTGGCCTTGAAAGATTGGCGCAGTCGAATTAATGCCAATTCGCAAGAGGAAATCATGCGTTTGAATAGCAAAACGGTGCATCCAAACTTAGCATCTGGCGAACAAATTGAAGAATTAGAAAAGGATTTAGATAGCTTATTGGAAGAATTCAATGGGGCAGGCTTGTATCAAAAAGCGTTTAAAAATAAGACGTTGACAATCCCGCAACGCCAAAAATATTTGGAAAATATCATTGAGCAACTGGAAAATACGCAGCACAATTTGCGAGATTATGACTTGTTTCACCAATGGCAATCGGCTTGGATGAGGCTTACTCCTCTAAATCAAAAAATTGTTCGGGCCTTAGCGAAAGTAAAACCAATGAATTGGTTGGCAGCTTTTGAAAGTTGGTATTTGAACAATATTTTAAGCAACGCGGAGGTAGATAATTTGCCGCTAAGTGCAGCGGGCATAGATTCCTTTGCGAAAAACTACCACAACGTTAAGCCCTTGATAATCAATAAAATACGGACAATCTGGCAAGCAAAACAAAATGATGCACTGAAAGAATTAAAACGTAAAAATAAAAAGGTGTATAACCTCGTCTTTGATAAAAATAATATTGAAAAAACCAAGGATAAACATCTTGCGCATCTTATGGCGAATAGTGCGGATGCAATTTCGTCCATTTTTCCAATAGTTTTTACAACGCCGCATAATGCGACACACGTTTTGCCACAAATCAAGGACTATTATGACTTGGTTATCTACGATGAAGCGAATCGATTTTCAGTAGAAACGGCGAATGCTTTCTCGATGATGGGTAAACGGCAAATTATTGTAGGAAGTAATGATACTTTTGGTAACGAAACGAGTTTGCTACAATATGCGAAGGAAAACAATGTGCCTGCTGTTCAGTTAAAAAATCGTTATCCAAAGCAAGAAAATACTGACCAGGTTCATCTAAAAGACCCATTTCAGAAATTTGATGTTGAGAATTTGGAAGGTCGTTTTGATGAAAAGAATGGAACGAACGATGTGGAAGCACAGCATATCATTCGATTGTTAAATACTATAGAACGGACGCCACAACGGGTTTTTCCTGCGGTAGGAATTATCTGTTTTACGATTGAGCAAAGGGATTTGATTTCCTCTTATTTATTGAAAATCAAGCAGCAAAATGCCAATGGGGCAGATAAGATTCGGCAGTTGGAACGTAACGGTATGGGTGTTTTTCATATTGATGAATTGTATGGACAGCATTTTGATGTTTTGATGGTTTCAATGAGCATTGGCGGCGTGAATATACGAGGGCAATTGACTCGGAAAGTGATATTTTTTAACTCACCTGAGGGCATTAGTCATATTAAATTATTGTTGCACAAAGCACCAGAAACAACTTATTTGATTCATAGCATTACCGAAGATTATTTGCAACGGTTTTTAAAGAAACCTGCGAATGAAGGGACTTATTTGTTGGCAAATTTGCTGCAATTGGCAACCTACTCAGAAGCGGGGAATGAAGAAGGGCAAGCGGCAGTTTTAAAAGTGATAAATGAAGGAAAAGAGCGAGCAGTTGGCACGCCAATATTCGCAGGGGAAGTTAAAAATGCTTTGCGTCCTTATTTAGATACAGAGCGTATGGGCGAAAATGTGCCTTTAGGTAAAATTTCCCTGCCGTTGACGGTTCGTCCGAATTATGAAAATGGGACACCACTTCTAATTCATCCCGATGGATTTTTCTCGAATGCAGCTTATTCTTCTTATTATTGGGAATATCAGCAGCGGGAATTGGCGAAGAAATTTGACTTCAGTTATATTCCTGTTTGGTCAGTAAAATGGTGGAAAAATAATGAGCAAGAAGCTCGTCAACTGGCGAGTTTGATTATCAAAAGAGACAAACGAATTGCAGTAAATGCCAATTCTCCAGAAGAGGATGAAGAGTCGGGGAAAATTGAGGAAATTCGTAAAAAATAAATGGGAATGGTCAGCAGTCAGAAAGAGTAGGATTTTCATCTGACTGCTGACTTACAATGTCTTCGCCAAATGATGAATTATAAATGATGAACGATAAATTTACAATAAGATAGATTTGTATTTATATGATTACTAGATAAATATATAAATCTGTTTTCAATTATTCATCATTTATAATTCATCATTTGGTGGACTTATTATTTTACCGTTTATATTTGCTCTAATAGCCAATCCTTATCTGCAACCCTTTTTGTGGGTTCAATTTCCTTGCGTAAAGCAGTTCTTGCCTCTTTTTCAAACTTGCCTAAAGATAGAAGCCGAGAGACAAATTTTAATAGATTTAAATTATTATCCCGGTAATATTCGCCCAATTATTTATGCCGATAAATGAAGTTTTTGAAACTAATCAAAAGGGATTATAAGGAGGTTTCAGAAAAATAAGCATCACTTCTCATAGTAATGCCTATTTTTTGCAGAGGTTTTTACTTGGTTTATTCCTTTGGAGGAAAAACTTGCGGCAACGACAATGGCTAATCAAAAAGTTCGATTGTTGTATGAATTCCCATAATTGGTGGAATTGCGAAACCCACTGCGTAGGGCATAAAAAAATGGGCGATTTTAAGTAATCGCCCATTTTTTACGTTAATGTTTCCTTTATCGAATCACTATTTTCTTAATCATCACATCCCCATCCTGAGAAATATTCAACAAGTAAGCTCCTTTCCCATTTTGCATTAAATTAAGTTCATCTAAAAATTCACCAGAAAAGCTACCTAAGTCGTATTCATAAATATTTCGACCATCATCATTGAAAACTTTCACGACTGTTTCCCCATTGGAAGGAAGATTAAAACTCAGCTCAAACATACCTTCATTGGGCTTGGTTATTATTTTTAAATTATTGATAATCAAATTATTAGAAGAACCGTTTGCACCTTTAATAGAAAATTCTGAAAAATCCTTTGCATCGACATTTTCAATAGAAATTTCAACATTCTCATCCTTGCGATTATTAAAAGTAAAACGGTCATCATCGTTATCACTATTGTTTAAGCGAGTCCCATTTTTTTGATAACAGTTACAATCAGCGCAGTTTTTGGTATCCGCATAAGATTTTATTGACGTGCTACCAGAACTTTTTCGACCATCTCGAACGTAATCTATCGTAATAATTTCGCCAGGTTGCATCATATTGATAGCAATGCTGATGTCTGTCCAATCAACCATGCGGTAGCCATTTATTTTAGTGATAATGTCGCCATTTTCCATGCCAACATCCTTGGAAGTTGCGTTGCTTACGGTATTCACTCGGACGCCTGGAATTTCAATACGACCACGAGAACTGCTGGTTATGCCCAAAAACGGGTCTTCACACTTGTTTCTCTTCTTCTTTTGACCATATTTATCATCCCGACTTCCGAATTGAACTTGAAAACTTTTCCGCTGATTTTTTCTGGAAACCAAAATTGTTGCATTATCACCTGCTCGAAATTTAGCTAAAATATTCGATAATTTTTGAGAATCTCCAACTCGATATTCATCAATCCCATAAATATAATCCAATGGTTTTATTCCACCTTTATCTGCTGCACTATTTTTTATGACACTCGAAACATACGTACCATAAGGATTATCAAAACCTAATTTCTCCGCTTTTAACCGAGAGATATCCGCGACATTGACGCCCAAAAATGCTGATTCGTGGTGTCGCTGATTGCTTTGGTCATTATTTTCGGCGTAAATTTTATCATTCCAATTGCCAGTTGATGCCAGCGGTTCATTCGCTCTGGTTTCCTGATAAGATTTAATTGAGCGGCTTCGAGACATCATTTTACCGTCCCGCTTAAAAGTTACACTTATTTCCTGATTGGGTTGTAAAGTACTAATTGCCGTAATGACATCCTTCCAGTCGAGAATTGGAAAATCATTTATCTTAGTGATTTTATCACCATCTTTCATACCCATCGCCATAGCGGTAGATTTTTTAACGACATTTACCCTAACACCATCTAAATCATTACTTTGCGAATCAATATGGCTAATTCCAAGAAAAGCACCTTTTGATTTTTTTACGTTTTCAACCTTCTTCTCTTGGTCTAATTGCGCTTGAACTGTCATTCTTTGACTCCCTCGAATTAGGTGTAAATCAACCCAATCATTTGCCTCATATTCCTCCAACAAATCGGTCAACGAAGACTGGCGAGTCGTCCGATACTCACCGATACCGTATATATAGTCAAATGGTAAAATCCCCGCTCGGTGCGCTGCCGTATTTTTAAAAATGGTTTTGACATAGTTTCCGTAAGGATTAGAAAATCCAAGTTTACTAGCTTTTTCTCTGGAAATGCTATTGGATTCAATGCCTAAAAAAGCACCGGTAGTGGAAATTGTGGTGACAACCATAAAACTTTCAGTAGAAGTTGTACCCCAACCACCCGTTGCTTCGTCAAAATGATAGCTGATGTCTTGAGCATTTCCAAAAACGGAAAGCAGCATGAATATTAATCCTGAAATTGTAATGTGTTTTGTCATCTTCTATTTTTTTACCTGAATGTAAAACTGTAAATCCAGTAGGAGCATGTTTAAAAATTTCGTTCTTAAATTAGAAACATGCATCAATTTAAAACTGTAGTTTTTTGTGTTAAAGTATTTATGTATTTATGTGTTTGTATACTTTACAGTTAATACTTATGCATAGACACGAAAACACTTTAATACGTAAACACAAAATCATCTTAAAGGAATTGGTTTTAAAGTTTTGGAGTAAATTTA
Organism: Saprospiraceae bacterium; assembly: GCA_047629355.1. Classification (GTDB taxonomy): domain Bacteria; phylum Bacteroidota; class Bacteroidia; order Chitinophagales; family Saprospiraceae; genus CAYUNA01. Next base: position 31,624 of record JBLHWU010000009.1, read on the forward strand.
AACGCTTTAAGCTAAGAGACAGCGCAAGCAACGCGGGGTTGCTTGTTTTTATTAGCGTTCTCCAATTTCGTTAACATTTTCTTTGAAAAACTTTAACAAAACGTGAAAATTGCAATTTCATCTTGAAAATCCAATAAAATGTCTATCAAATGAGTTCCTTCGCCTTCTAAATTCTAATTTTATGACTTTAAACTTAAAAATCATTGGATTTGTTTTGGTTACAGCAACCCTTTTTACTGCCTGCAAAACGACCAAACCTATTCGACCAATCGAAAATTACGACTCGGCTGCTATGGAAAGACAAACTTCTGTGATACACATTCCTGTACGAATTGATAAAAATGAATTACAAATGAGCATCAATCAGCAGCTCGGCGAAACCTTATATGAAGATAACAATATGGGGGACGACGACATGATGATTCGTGCTAAAAAGCAGCAGGACATTACCATTGAAATTGGAAATGAAGAACTAATTTATCAAGTCCCTTTGGATTTATGGATAAAGAAAGGAACATTTTTAGGTTCTGTAGAGGCGGAGGGGCAGCTCATTTTAGATTTTAAGACAAGTTATCAAATTGCGGAAGATTGGTCACTTAGTACCATCACGGAAGTCGTGGGATATGATTGGATAAAACGACCTGTTTTGAAATTAGGTATTGTGGATTTACCCGTTCAATTTATTGCCAATCAAGTGCTAAAAAAAACACGCAGTCTAATTTCTCGAACAATAGATGAACAGGTAAAAAAGCAGTTGGATTTGAAAACGCAAGTTAATGAGGCTTGGCAGAAATTGCATCAGCCAATTTTGCTATCAGAAGAACACAAAACATGGATAGTTTTTAATCCGGAATCTATTGGTATGTCACCGCTAAAATTGGATAAAGATACAATCGAAAGTACCATTATTTTTAAATCAAATCCAGTAGTTAGCCTGGGCAATAAACCTGCTACACCAGCATTTCAGCCTTTACCTAACTTTGTATTTGAGATAGAAAAAAGTGACGGTTTTACCTTATATCTAAATACCAATTTTTCTTTGGCAGAAGCCGAGGACCTTTCTAAAAAACACTTGGTTGGGGAGCAATTTTCTTATGGAAAAAAGTATGTAAAAATTGAAGATGTAGAATTGTATGGTAGTGGTAAAGACTTGGTTATCAATTTGTTATTGTCAGGAAGCTACAATGGGAATGTCTATGTACAAGGGGAGCCAAAATACAACAAACGCACCAACGAAATTGAGTTGGAAAACCTTGATTTTGACTTTTCGTCCAAACGTTTTTTGATGCGAACAATGAGTTGGTTGTTTAAAAGTAATTTGAAAGATAGAATACACCATGAGCTAAATTTTCAGCTGGGTCAAAATGTTGAAATGGCCCGTTTAATGATTCAAGAACAATTGAAATCTATGGAAATTTCGAAAGGGGTGATGCTGAAGGGCAATCTGGATAAGATTCATATTTCAAAAGTAAAAATAGTGCCTGAAACCTTGAAAGTGGAGGTAGCATTGAATGGAAATTTGTTGGTGGATATGAAAGGAATTGGGCAGAATTAATGTTGTAGGGGTGCAGCCTTGTGGTCGCCCAACGTGTATGAATGTTTACATTGGGCGACCACAAGGATACGCCCCTACTTGTTAAAAAAAGGCTAAAATGTTTTCTATAAAAGAAAACATTTTTTTAACCAAACCTTTAATCGTATTTTTACGATTAAAATATATTTTTATGAAAACTAAGCAATTTTTAGAGCTATTAACGCAAAATGAAGGAAGCGAATTGATTTTTGAATTTCAAGAAGGTCAATTTATTCCTAAAGCCTACCACATCACGGAAATCAAAAATATTCATATTGAATCTGTTGATTGCGGTGGTCGCCCAGATGAGTATTTTCAAACAGTGGTGCAATTGTGGCATGATGGAAAAGAAACAGCGGAGAGCTTTATGACGGCAAAAATCGCCAACAAGATTTTTGAAAAGGTAAATTCAATCAAACCTTTGCGAGAAGATACGCCCATCTTTTTTGAGTGGGGTGATGCGGAGATGCGGACTTCCGTTTATGAAGTGAATTCAGTTAATCTAATTGGAAATAAAATGGTGGTAAAAACATTTGTGCCACCCACAGTTTGTAAGCCGAAATATGAACTGGAATTGGCGGGGGATTGTAGTGGAACGGGTTGCTGTTAGAATTTCAAAAAGGTATCCGATACGCGATAGCGCTATCGGATACCTAAACCCAGAACACTTTAAAAGTTCCGAGCCAAAACATCCAGCCTTATTCCGGATACTTTTCATTGAATTCATCAAAAAAATATTTTACCGCAATCGCGTTAATAATCCAGATTTCTGCTGCCCATTTTCTAATTTTAATTGATAATAATAGCTGCCTGCTGCCAATTTTTTACCGTCAAAAGTAATGGAATGCGAACCCGCAGAAAGCGTTTTATCAATCAAAACCTCAACCTCTTGACCAAGGCTATTTAAAATTCGCAGCTGAATATGTTCGTGCTGACAAGTAAAACTTAACGTCGTTTCATTCGAAAATGGATTTGGTGCAGCAACGACTGTAATTGTTTCTTTTCGAATGGCTTCTGAAGTATTGTCAGGCAAGCACGGATTTAAAACGGGTAGGTATTCAAATTCTGGAAACAAGACATTTTGAACCGTAGATTCCTCCACTTCAAACCAGTCCATCAAAATAGAACCATAGATATTTCTAAAATTAAACTGCATATCTACGCCTTGTGAAACATCTACTTCATCCTCTGTACCAATCACAGGATTGTCACCAATCACTCCCGCATTGACGCAACTGCCAAAGAGCAATAAAGGCGCAGCATCCCCGTGGTCAGTCCCAAGACTTCCGTTAGAACGAATCCGTCGCCCAAACTCGGAAAACGTCATTCCAACTACTCGCTTATCCAACTCTTGTGCATCCAAATCTGCTTGAAATGCTTGAATCGCACTGGACAAAGTTGCCATCAAAACTGCATGTTCTCCAGTAGTCGTCTCTCCATCTACCACTTGGTCCGCATGGGTATCGAAGCCGCCCAAACTAACGACATAAACTTTGGTCTGCAAGCCACCAGAAATCATCAACGCTACGTTTTTTAGCTTTTGGGCCAAGGCATTGTCTTCTGGATAATCAACCATGTTTGTCCCAACCGCCGCCGCCGCAGTGATGACATCGCCATAGGCATTTGCCTGTTCAATCGCGAGCCGCAAAAACGCCAATTCATCGCCATAAGGTGTACTGGGAACAGTGTCGCCATTACCAGAAGCCAAGGGGTTCAAATCTGTCGGGTCGTTGATTGCCATGCTGTAATTTCCATTCAAACCTTGGCAAGTTTGAGATATTTGGCTACCGACGGCAATGGCAAATGGATCGGGGCAATCTTCATTCGGGAAACCTACTGGAAAGGAGGGCGTATCGACATCAAAATTTCGACCCAACCAGCCTGTCGTTGTAAAATCATCCGAAGCGACGCCATTCGTCCAAATATCGGTTGAGCGGAAATGTGACCGGTTTTGAGAAGGATAACCGACCGATTGTACGACGGTAAGTTGACCATTGTCATAAACAGACTTTAGACCTGTCATATTTGGGTGAAAACTCATGGTGTCTTCTACTTCCAACAAATTGCTTTCTGGAATAATAAGGTTGCTGCGCAAATTAGCTAAATTATCATATTGGTCAAGCGGCACCACCATATTGAGACCATCGTTGCCGCCATTCAATTGAATTAAAACCAAAACTCGGTCAGAATCGCCATTAATCGCAGAAAATATATTGGAATTCGCCATCGCAGAAACTGCCATTCCATTTATAAAAACAGGAACAGAAGCGGCGAGGGATGTTGTTTTTAAAAATTGTCTTCTTTTCATTGTTAAATTTTTTGTAGCGGCGACTTTAACTCAAATAATATTCTGGCATCGTCAACATCGCCGTTAACAGATTCCGTAATTTATTTTCCACGCCCATCGCCAAATCTTCATTGGTTGGGTCATTCACATAGTCACCATATTCGACGGTCCATTCAAAATCAGGTAGACCGGGTATCAAAATTTCTTTTAAAAAGGCAATCTGATTTTGTGTAATTGGCTGCGGAAATAAGAGTACTACCAATTCTTGAATCAAAATATTCGGGTCGAATGGGTCATCGAATTGCGCAATAAGTTCCAATGGATTGATTCGAACCGTGAAGCCGTTAGCAGTTAGCCCTTGATTCGTCAATCGATTGGTCATCTCATTTCTTAAAGGCAAAGTCGTTGAATTAATCCACAAGCGAGAATAGCCTGGCTCTTGATAATAAGCGGGCCAGCCTGCGACACTTGGCGGATTGAAAATTTCCATCAACATAGCGGCATTTACCCGATTGATGATAAACCAGACGCGGTATTGTTGATTTAAATTATCCCCAGGAGGCAAGGGCATTTCCAATTGTTTGATTAAAGAAACGGTAAAATCAACGGGGTTTTTAATCATCGGCCCAATATTGAGCATATCGTAAAAATGCTGGCTTTTGAAGAAGACTTCGAGAACCGATTTTATTTCATAATCGTTGTCAATTAAAATTTGTGCAAGTGGCTGAATCACATCTGTTTCCGCTTGGTCCGTTATTTTATAATAGATAAACCAGCGATAAATTTTGCGACAAATAAACTTGGCAACTTCCTCTTTTTCAAAAATAATATCAATCAAATGCGCATATTCTCCATCGCCCATATTTGAAATAACGACCTCATCAAAACGATGCGACAATTGCTTCTCTCCCGTATCGTGTCGATTGGATACAAAGAAAGAACCAACTTCGACATCAGGGTTAGTTGTCACAAATCCTCTATCCCGCCAGCCCGTAAGCACCCGTGCCATCTGAATAACATCATCTTCAGTATAGTTGGTATAATCGCCATCATCAACTTGTGGACCTTTGCCGATCGTAAATAATTCGAGTAACTCCCGTGCGTAATTTTCATTCGGAGCTTGTACTCGATTTTGATTGCCATTGAGGTAGCGTAACATCATCGGGTCAATAGTCACTTGCTTGGTCAGTTCTCGAAAATTTCCCCAGGCATTGGCACGAAAGAGCGTATGCAAGCGATAAACGAGTTTTGGATCGTTAACAATAGTAGATGCTGTTGCGAAGTGATTGTGCCAAAAAAGCACCATTTTTTCTCGTAACGATACACCTTCATTTAGCAGGTGACCCATTGTCCAACTCTTCAAAGAAGCATTTCTGGCTCCCCTCAAATTCACACCTGCTGAATAAGGTGCTTCAATCCAGGTCTCTCCAATCGGTACAAATAGATCATCCTCGTTGCTATAATTAAGCGGAGGACTCGGCATCGGTAAATCATTCAATAAAGTAGCAACGGTAGCTTCCATTCCATCTTGAATTGACGATTTGATTTGATTGTGTGTTGGTCCAAACATAGCGCGGCGTAGTAGATGAGCCGCTTGCTCGTATTCCCATGTATCTGTATATGGGTCAAGTCCTGAAAGTACCAAGGGAGGCGAAGCGGTAGTCGTCGCGACAGTAGACTCGGTTGATTTCTCGGTTGATTTTTTTCCAAATAACGTCGCTAAGGTGGCTCTTCTATTCATATTTGTGAGATTTTTTAAACCTAATTTTTCGTATAAAAAACATGTAAATAAAGTGATTTCAAAACAGTTTATACTGAAAATCTGTCGATAGGACTTAACTTTTTTTCAAAGGTTTAAAATTTTGTCAAAAAAAATGACTTTTTTGTCGATAAAAAAAATAAATGAAGGATTTGACAATAACGGAACGACTTAAATATGGCCTGATTGCCTTGATTTTTATCCTATTACTGGTAAGTGCAGTCTTTGAATTTAGGTCCTTACAAAACATGCTGGAACCGAAAATATTGATTGGCATTTTTGCAACGATTGGATTAATTATTGGCGGATTGATAGGACATCATTTTGCAAAAAAGACGAAAGATTTAGTCGAAAAGATGCGGTTTTACCTGCTATTTATAGTTGCTTTTAGTTTCTTGATGCCATTTTTTGGAAGCATGACCAATCGCTTATTGTCTTTTAATAATTTTGAAAATAGAATGGTGGAATTGTATCAGCAAAAGGGTTTTATTGCGGATATTGGAATTATTAAAGGACAAAATATGCAGCCAGATGGCTATTTTACCTTTGTGGTGATTGATGGAAAACTAGAAAGGTTGAAAAGTGTAAAAATACTTTATCCAAATGCGAGAAAGGGAGATAAGGTTATTTTGAAAATGAAAAAAGGGCTGTATGGTTTTTGGATTATTAAAACGGAGTGAATTGGTTGATTAATTATTTAGTTTGCGTTACACTTACTTAAACAATACCTTCATTCACTGCGTACAAAACCAACTCAGAAACAGAGCTTAAGCCTAATTTTTTCATAATGTTCTTTCGATGCGTATAAATAGTATGTGTACTCAAATGCAAGTCACTCGCAATTTCTTTAGCAATTTTTCCTTTGGCAACGTGCTGTACAATTTCAATTTCGCGAGCACTTAATGGGGTAGGGGAACAGTCGCCCTCTTTCGGAAATGATTTTTCTAACAGATAGTTTAAAACATTATTGCAAAAGTACTTCTCCCCCTTTGCAGTTGCATTAATTGCCCCAAAAATCTCTTTATCATCACAGCATTTGGTCAAAAAACTATTAACACCATTTTCTAAAACAGAACCAATTCTGCCCTTGTCATCGTCTGCACTAATGATTAAAACATTCGTTCTTGGTGAATTTTCCTTAATGCGTGGAACAGTCTCTGTACTAAAGTTACCTGGCTGATGATAATCCAAAATCACCACATCGGGATGATGCATCTGCACCTTCTTTAATAAATCTTCCTCTTTAATCGATTGTTCAACTATCTGAAATTCAGTACGTTGCGAGAGCAATTTTTCTAATCCGAGACGAATTAAATATTGAGAATCAGCAAGTATGACAGAAATTGGTTGCATTAAATTTACTTATTTAGAATATTAAAACCAAGAAGGACAAAATTAGTTCTAATAAATGATTTGACCAAGTTTATTTAGACTTAATCTACTTAAGCTTTTTTCAGCATGTAGCAGCGTACCCTTATTGTCGACCAAGGTACAGCAAAAACGCGGTGTTGGGCGACCACAAGAATACGCCTCTACGTGCCAAGAATTTACGAGCAAAATAATTACCTTTGCCCGACAATAAAAATTTTATGAAAATCGAACTTTGGTACATTGGAAAAACCAGTTTTGCCTATTTAAAAGAAGGGGAAGACCTGTATGAAAAACGGATAAAACGCTATCTACCTTTTCAAAAACATATGATTCCAGACATTAAGAATGCCAAAAACATGGGGGCGGTTCAATTGAAGGAAAAGGAAGGCAATGTCGTTTTAGATAAATTGAAGTCAGATGATTGCTTGATTCTATTGGATGAAAATGGAAAGCATTACACTTCTGTGGAGTTTTCCAGTTTATTGGAAAGCAAAATGCAAAGTTCGCATAAACGCTTAATTTTCTTAATTGGCGGCGCATTTGGCTTCTCAGACACGGTATATAGACGAGCAAATTTTAAAATTTCTTTGTCCAAAATGACCTTTTCTCACCAAATGATTCGCATATTCGCCCTTGAACAGTTTTATCGCGCACTGACGATAATGAAAAATGAACCTTACCATAACAATTAGCAATGAACAACGTGCAATGAGCAACTATATAACAGTTGCTTTTCAATTGCTCATTGTTCATTGCTCATTTCTAATTAAATAAATATGACTTTAACACTTATCATTGTCATCATTACGGCAATTATATCTTACCAAGCATTTAGCAATCAATCCATGAAAAGCAAATTGCTGATGCGTCCCGTTAGTGTGAAGCAAAATGGGGAATATTATCGATTTTTGACGTCGGGATTTGTGCATGGAGATATGACGCATCTGTTGGTAAACATGTATGTTTTGTATATTTTTGGTGAAACTATAGAACTAAGGTTTGTTGGTGAATTTGACAATGGGTTCGGACGAATCTTATTTCTAGGACTTTACCTTGGAGCTATTATCATTTCTTCTATTCCAAGTTATATTAAGCATCAAGACAATAATTATTATGGGGCATTAGGAGCCTCAGGAGGTACTTCAGCCATTATTTTTGCCTATATTTTCTTCTATCCTTGGAATATGCTATATCTATTTTTTGTTATTCCTATTCCAGCCATTGTTTTGGGTGTTTTATACTTGTTTTATAGTTCATACATGGCAAAAAAGGGGACAGATAATATTGGACACGATGCCCATTTTGGAGGCGCAGTTTTCGGATTTGTTTTCATGGTTGTAATTAGTCTCGCTTTAAAGCCAGATTTGCTAACAACTTTTTTTACAAAACTCAAAGAAGTTCCATTTTTATAAAACGCATAAATTTTGTTTTTCTATCTTTCCAAAATACTGTTTTTCTTAATCAAACCCATTAATTGGGTCGGATTCCTTTTGCTATTTGCTATTTTTACAAAAAAGGAAAAACGGTGTAAAAAGGCAGTCATTGCAGCATTTGCTATGCTGTTGTTCTTTGGCAATCACTTTATTTTCAACTTGGTCGTCAATTCGTGGGAACCGACCGCAGTTGATATGACTAAAATAGAGCAGCCTTATGAAATTGGGATTTTGCTCGGCGGTTATTCGAGTATGAATAAGCGACCGAATCAAGACCGACACAATTTTAATGAGCGTGGCAATCGGTTTTTTCAAGCTTACGAGTTGTATAAGTTTGGGAAGATTGAAAAGATATTATTGACGGGTGGGAATGGTTTCATTTTACAAGACTTGCCGAGTGAAGCGACGCAGATAAGGGATTTTTTGATTAAAATTGGCGTACCTGATAGCGTGATTATTGTCGAATCCGTTTCTCGTACAACTTATGAAAATGCTGTTTATACTAAGAAAATATTGACCGAAAGCTATCCCGATGCTCGTTGTTTGCTCATTACTTCTGCCTGGCATATGCCCCGTTCACAAGGCATTTTTCAAAAGCAAGGAATGGACTTTGATACATTTCCTGTCGATTATCTGAGCGAACGCGTCAAGGTCACGCCCGATGATTTTTTACCAAACAAACTCGGTTTCTATTATTGGGAAATGCTGATTAAAGAATGGGTCGGCTACTGTGCCTATTGGGCAAAAGGCTATCTTTAACAAAAATGTTCTGTTTCTATCCGTGAGCCGTCCGCCGTAAGCCGTCAACCGTTTTGAGTATACATTCTTTTTCAGAAAAACCTTCCGCAGCTTGTAATTCTTTTAGAGATGTAGCTTTCTTTGCCCTTGATTGATAAGGTATGTCTATCAATTTTTTGAAAAAATAAATAACTTGCTCGTAATTGCGTTTGCGATAGCCTAAGTCTTTTTTCCGTTGCAAATAAACCCGTAGGCTATCCAATAAATACGTCAAACTATCATATTCTTCTTGCTCGAAATAGATTTTTAATTGCAAAACCTTCGTACCCAAAAGTAGAAATCCAGCCTTCGTATCTACTTGCGCTAAATTCCGCATACTATCATCCAAGTTTCCAGATTCATACAATAATCTGCCTTTGCAAAAATGATAAAGCGGCAATTGGAAAACAGGTTTTAACAATTGCTTATTTTCTTTCAAAAAAGTTGCTGCCCAATCATATTCTTTCAATTTTGCCGCTAAAGAGACGATATTGCTAAACGTGCTTTATGGAATAATTCCATCCTCGAGTAAAAAGCCTGCATCCAAACTCAATTGATACAACTCAAAGGCTTCGCCGTAGCAGTCACCAATGCTTGTCACCAAGCGGAGTTTGAAGTGGCCGATTTTAATGGCGACGGTGATTTTGATACATTAATGGTACAGCCAAGTGTCGAATATTCCAAAAGAACATTGGTGGTCTATGAAAATGCCGATGGTGCTGGGAATGAATGGATTCAACATGATTTTTTCATTACCGATGATGTTTTAGCTGCAAAAACACTGACTATTGAAGATTTTAAGAATGATGGATGGATGGATGGATGGATTTCGTTGTCAGTGGTAGTGTTTATGATGGGTCGCTTTTATTTGAGAATGAAGGATTGGAGACGATTGATTTTATTGAAAAAATCGTGGCATTCAAGGATGGATACGGAAATATGGAAGCTGGTGATTTGAATGGAGACGGTTTTGCGGACATTGTCTTGACGTTTAATTCAGTCTTAGTTAATTCCTTCAATCAGGGTGGCACTGGCGTTTTTACTGAAAATCTCTTTGTAGATGCTTATGTCTCTAACGAATTCCATTTTCAAGACATGAAATTGGTAGATTTGGACGGTGATAATGATTTAGACATTGTCTCTGCCAACCGTAAAAAGATTAGCAATTATTACTACACTGGCTACATCACCTGGTATGAGAATGAAGATGGACTAGGGACATTTGGCGACCGCATAGAATTGGAAGTTATTGACTCTTTCCCAAGTGTCAATAATGTATAGAGAAATAACGCCCTTATTTTTTTTGCATTTCAATAAAAATTTGCCTCACCATTTCTACATCATTATTCTGTTTTTTCAAAAAAAAAGCACATCTATTTGGAAAAATCATGATTTAATTCCTTTTTTACATTTTAAAAGATTTCAGCCTTAACCATCTACCACTTTTTTCAACAATTTAAAACAAAACGAAAAATGGGATTAATTTCTTTTTTAGGATTTACGATACTGGTAGCAGTCATTGCTTGGTATGCTACACGAAATACAGATGAAGGGTCAGCAGATGGCTATTTTTTAGGTGGTCGAAGTTTGACAGCGACCGTCATTGCAGGCTCACTGCTATTGACTAATCTATCGACAGAGCAAATTGTCGGATTGAATGGAGCTGCCTTTGCAGAAGGTATTTTAGTAATGGCTTGGGAGACCTTGGCAGCAATTGCAATGGTCATAACAGCCGTATTTCTACTACCTCGATACTTAAAAGGTGGTATCACCACAGTCCCTCAATTTTTGGCGAGGCGCTACGATGTGCAAACCAAGAGCATTACCTCGATTTTGTTTTTATCGGGTTATGTGGTTGTTTTGTTGCCAATTGTTCTCTATTCTGGAGCAGTGGCATTCAGCGCAATGTTTGATTTACCGACCTTATTAGGACTGTCAAAAACCGGAACGCTTTGGACTTGTGTTTGGGGTATTGGAATTATTGGTTCTATTTACGCCATTTTTGGTGGTTTGAAAGCTGTTGCCGTGTCAGATACCATTAATGCAGGAGGTTTGCTGATTGGTGGTATTATGATTCCATTTTTTGGGTTAGCGTTCATTGGAGACGGGAGTATTGTAGAAGGAATGAGTACGTTGATAGCGGAGAATCCAGAGAAATTTAACTCTATTGGTGGAGAAACGGCTTCTGTGCCCTTTGCGACGATATTTACGGGAATGATGTTGGTGCAGCTATTTTATTGGGGAACAAATCAAGCGATTATCCAACGGGCTTTGGCAGCAAAAGATTTGAAAGAAGGGCAAAAAGGTTTGATGTTGGCTGCTTTTTTCAAAATATTAGGACCATTAATTGTGGTATTACCAGGTGTAATTGCGTTCCATTTATTTAAAGATGTACCAGATATGTCTCAAGATGACGCTTATGGAATGTTGGTTGCAAAAGTATTACCAGCTAGCTTTGTTGGCTTCTTTGCGGCAGTTTTATTTGGAGCAATTTTAAGTTCGTTTAATAGTGCATTGAATAGTTCGGTGACGTTGTTCGGATTGGATATTTATAAAGAATACATCAACAAAGATGCAAATGAGCGACAAGTAGTGAAAGCGGGTAAAACGTTTGGTGTAGGTCTGGCTTTCTTGGCGATGTTTATTGCACCGATGATTGCGAACGCACCAGATGGTTTATTTGGATATTTACAAGAAGTAAATGGCTGTTATAGTATTCCAATTTTTACTATTATTATTGTAGGATATTTGACCCAAAGAGTGCCTGCTATTGCTGCAAAAGTTGCGATTGGCTTGGGTGTTGTTCTATACAGTATCAGTCAATTCATCTTGAAGCCAAGTATGGTTGAAACTGCTTTAGAAAGCGCAAAAGCTTCAGGCATTACAGATGCAGCAGCTTTGGAAATTGTTGAAAAAACAGCTTATCCACACTTCTTACACGTTATGGCAATTTTATTTGTAGCCAATGTGTTAATCATGTTGATTATCGGTAAAATCAAGCCAAGAGAAACAGATTATGTACAAGCATACACGAAGCAAGTGGACATCACACCTTGGAAAATTGTTTATCCAGTAGGTGCGGCAATTGTAGTGGTTGTAATCGGAATTTATGCTTATTTTGCTTAGAAATAGAATATAAATCGTACATAAAGTAAGGGTGTTATTTTTAACAAATAACACCCTTTTTCTTTGCCTTTTTTTAAATTTAAACGCTTCTGCACCCTCGTGTGCCATTCGCCGAAAACCATCCGCCGTTTTAATCTTTATAAACAGGTTTCCTTTTCTCCATAAATGCCGTAAAAGCCTCCGTCAAATCCTCAGAAAGCAGCATAGAAGCATTCCAAGCCACCATATAATTCAAAGATTCATCAACGGTATGGTCGCGCTTATAAAGCAGCATTTCCTTTGTCCCACGTATGCACAGCGGTGATTTAGAAGCAATCGTTTTCGCGATACCCATTACTTTTTCCATCATCGCTTCACGGGTAGGAGAGACGCTGTTAACCAAGCCAATTTGTGCGGCTTCTGCACCCATTACATTGCGTCCGGTGTACGCCAATTCAGCCATTAAACCTGGATTTAAAATAGTCGGCATCCGCTGCAAAGTACCAATATCTGCCACCAAGCCTAAGTCAATTTCTTTGATAGAAAAGTAAGCATTTTCCGAACAATAGCGCATATCACAAGCCGAAACAATATCAACTGCACCGCCAACACATGCCCCGTGAATAGCCGCCAAAACAGGTTTTCTACATTTTTCAATCGCCGTAATCGCATCTTGTAATTTGAAAATAAAGCTCCGTAACTTCTCGCGTTTTCGACCTTCGCAAGTCATATCGTTGTACTTCTGCAAATCCATTAACATTGCCAAATCTATGCCTGCACAGAAATTTTTTCCTTCTCCACTCAGTACAATCACTCGGGCTTCGGGCGTTTCATCAAGTGTCTCAAAAATAGATTGCATTTCTTCCCAAGCCAATGCCGTTAAGGAATTTGCCTTATCTGGACGGTTAAAGGAGACCTGCGCGATGTTGTTTTCTATCGAAACTTTAAATGTTTTATAATTCATTGTTGCTTATTTTTTAATTGAAGGTCAAAAATATAAAAACAAGTTAGAAAATGGGGTAGGGGTCAGCATTAAAAATTATCTTGGGTTGATGAATGTCTTTTTTTTTAATTTAAATTAGGGGTGATTCATTGAGTAGGGCACAAAGCGTCATCAAAAAAGTTATATTTTTCGTAAAAAAATAGACTCCCATATTAGACAAGATGGTTACGCAGATTTAACGAATACAGCGGATAAGAACGGAATTTTTCAAATTGGTCTGATTGCCTTATTAAGACAGATTTTAGACTCCTAAGAAAGTTCGTCGAACAATTTTTCTAAAAATTCTTTAAAAAGTTATGACATCAGTGATATTTCTTCTAGAATTTATTTTTTAGCGTTCGGTTACCGCTTAGGAAAAAGGATTAAATAAGATGTACCATTATACTTGCTTCTTTGGGGTATATTTCTAAGCTTGGACAGTATTGACTATCAATGAGTTACGCCGCTTCTTTCTTGGTTCGACAAACCCTGTCACATTTTCCAAAATATGCTCAAATAAATTGGGAAAATTCCTATCAAAAAGTCTTTGTGCAGGTGTTGAGCCATCTTCTCGTCGAATATCAAAATTGTGAATGACGGTCAAAACCTGTAACCGATTTTCTGGTAATCCTCGATTAGCTTTATGAACAAATGCTAAATATCCATTTCTTCCTTCGACTTGAGAAGAAGACCGCTGAAAGGATTGAACGATTCGGTCTCCCCATTTTAAACAAACTTGTGTTTGAGCTTCATCTAATTGTTTCGTGATTGGATGCGCTGCATATTTTTGGGAAGTTTGCTCAATGAGTTGTTGATAATGTTTACGCAAGCCTGCATTTCTTTTTTTCGCCTTGGTTCGCTTCAAAGCAGCTTGCCAATGTAGCCATGGCAATAAAACATTCTGAAAATAATCTGTCAATTCTGGCAATGTAAATACCGCTGAAAAAT
>JBLHWU010000010.1:0-45652 GCA_047629355.1 Saprospiraceae bacterium
ATTTTTAGTGCTGGAAGAGACTTCTGCCATCAACAAATACATCCGTTTTCCACGAAGAATAATTTTGACAAAAACTTCGATATTTTTCACTTTAAAAACAAGCCGTTGAGCAGGAAATTTGCCTTGATTCGCATTCTTTGGAAGAACAGTTGGTTCGCCCCAAATGTTTTTTAGTGCTTGGATTTGATTGGCGAAAGCCTCGTTAAAGTCTAAAATCATTCCCCGCGTAGAAACTTCATTGTAGCGAACGACATAACTGGAACTATTGGCTAAATCAGTGGACTGAAAAATATACAAGGGAATGGTTTCCGTCCATTCTTCAAAAGGAATGTCTTTTTGTAAAATTGATGTTCTTGGCTTTGTCGGCAAATCAATGGAAAATGCGCCTTCAGCAGATTTGAAATTGAGATAATCTGATTGAGCGAATGCCAAAAATGGCAGGAACAGTAGTGCGAACGTTAATGGTTTGATGTTAAAATTCATGTAGGGTTGACGATTTTTTAAATTAAAAAGAGCGTTGAATGTAGGATTTATTTTGAAAATATTCAAATGACGTGAATTTCCAACCTAAGCTATTTATTATCTAACTATGGTCAAATATCCCCTCATCGCTAACGTTTCTCTGGTTTCTTTTACCGTATATTCCGCCGTAAAAACATACGCACCGTTTGGCATTGGCTTGTCTCCATATTTGCCATCCCATTTATCATCCATGCCGTTTCCAATATACAATTGTAGTCCATATCGGTCAAAAATTTGCCAATCTAGCGTTTCAATATTCACGCCCGTAAATTGAAAATAATCGTTCACGCCATCCCGATTCGGGGTAAACGCATTGGGCGCATACAAGCGATGTGCTGCTTTGATACAAACCGTTTCTTGATGCTGCGACGTACAATCGCCTTCATCTTGCAAAAATAACGTGATGATAAAAGTGCCCGTATCGGAATAAGTATAGCTCAAATTTTCACCATCTTGATAAGAAATTACGGCGAGGCTGTCGCCAAAATCCCAAATTCCACTTGTACCTCCGACGCTAAAATCTAATAGCTGAATCGTGGGGTCAATATCAGTCAAGCACTCGTCAGACGTCGGCGAATAGCTAAAATTGGCTTCAATTAAATCATAACCGGGCAGTGTTACTTGTGTCTCTACGGTACAGCCCGTTTCATCATTTGTGACGGTCAAATCATAGAAAGTTGGTTGACTTTCAATCGTTGGGCCGAAGATTGGCGGAAAGGTATTCCATTCAAAAGTATAATCGTTCGAAGGATAAGCAAATGCCGTCGCAAAGGTCGTATCTTCATAACAAACGGGGTCGCCTGTGTCGTATTCTACCGAAAAAGAAGGTTGAATTGCCAGAGTGAAATTTGCTGTCGCAGGGTCAGAACAACCATCTTTGGCAGTCACGGTATAGACATTTGAACTACTCGACGTAATGTATTGGGTTTGTCCAAAACCGAGTCCTTGATTCCAATCATAGGTGTAATTTCCAAAAGAATTCCCACCCGTTGCTTGCGCAGAAATCGTATAATTTTGACCAAAACAAACCGTATCGCCTTCGGTCGGCAGTGTCACAAATAATTCTTCACCGACTTCTGATAAAAAACTTGTTGAATTAATACATGGACCTTCTCCTGCAATATAACTGAAAGTATGCAGCCCCGTTCCCGCAGTTGCTGGATTAAAAATGGGCGATGCAGACATACTGTCAATTTCAAAAATACCGCCCGCAGGAAACAATTGAATTGGAATATTATTATCTTGAAAACAATAAAAACCATCCAATCCTGTAATCGTGGCTTCTTCATATTCGATTACCGCAACCTCACCTTGACCAAGGCATCCTTCATCCGATTCATTATAAACAGTAAATGTTCCGACGCCTACTTCGTCTGGATTGAAAACGCCTGTTGCAGGATTAATAATTCCGTCACCTGACCACGTTCCGCCCGCAGGAGTGACTTCCAAAATGCTTGGACTTTCTGTTTCACAAAATTCAATATAAGGAACCTCTGGCGTTGGAAAAATTTCTGCAACCAAGGTATCTGCGCAAGTATTTCTGGTATAAATTAAATAATGATAGCCAAAACCTGCTTCCGCCGTCGCCGCTGTTGGGTCAAAAAAGAATTCGTCATCACTATTTGAATAAATGCCAGGGCCTGTCCAAACGCCATTTTTTGGTTGGACATCCGTATTCATTTGATTCAATTCATAAACATCGCCTTCTGGGCAAAATCGCAGCGTATCGTTTTCATGAATCGTTGTTTGAAAAACAAAAACACGTCGTCTATCCGTACAACCGTTGGCTTCCAAAGTCAGCCATAAATTACTATCGTTGGAATGTAAAGAAGGGTCTAAAAGTCCTGTAATTGGGTCGATAATTCCAAGTCCACTCCACGAGCTATTTTGTTGTGGATACCAGTTGCCTGGTACAAGAAAAGGCTCCTGTTCGGGGCACGCACTGAAGTTGCCTCGCGCCTCAATCGCCGTTACATAAATCGCAATTTCTGCCGAGCAACCATTCGCTTCGTAGAAGATAATATTATCACCCGCATTTGCTTCATCAGGGTCAAAACGCCCTGTATCTTCGTTGGTAATACCAGATCCTATCCACACGCCACCAAATGGTTCGACGGGAATCATAAATGGGTCATCAGACTGACAAACGCTATCTGTCGCCGCCAATTCCAACGTATCAACATAGACCCATTTATCGCCCACACAGCCATTTGGATGTGTATAAGTTACCAAGAAATTTCCTGCGGTATCGGGCGGTGTAAATAGCCCCATTGAGTCAATATATTCCCCTGTCCAAATCCCACCCATCGGCATTCCGCCTGAAACGGCGAACGTATCCACGCCGATACAAGCCGCATCATCTGTGCCTTCTTCGAGCGGTGTAAAAGTGAGCGTTATTTGATTTTGACAGTCATTCGGTCCGGTATAAGTGACGACATCGACGAGCGTTTCCAAAAGTTGTGGATTATAATATCCAGTATCTTCACCGTCGCCTGCAATGCCTTGTCCTTCCCAAGTTCCGCCAGGTGGGAATGCCGTCAAAAAGAATGGTTCGACGGATTGACAAATCGTGGTATCTGGTAAATAAAGGGTTGAATCAAGCGGATAAATTGTCGGTGCAGGCATTGGTGTTACGAGTAAACTATCCGTTGCCGTCGCCCCTGCTGCATCCGTCACTGTCACATAATAAGTCGTCGGGCCATAGACGATTGTTGTCACTTCATCTGTATTATCAGGCACAAAAATCGGTGCCCAAACGAAGGAATAGGACGCAGGGTTTCCGCCCATTGCTTCGGCTATCAAAGTATGTTCCTCAAATGCACACTCGATACTCCCATCCAGTACTAAATCCACTTCCAATGGACAATCTAAAATTGCAAAAAACTCTTGTGTTTGTAAAATAAAAACCTCCTCACAAACGACCGCAATGCTGCTAAAAAACACTTCGTAGGTTCCACTAAAATCAATCGGGTCATTTAAAGTCAAAACCACGGTATTCGTACTATCGCCCACACAGGGGCTCGGCATTGCATCAATCACTTCTGGAAAAATTGGTCCTGTTATCGAAAATGCTTCTGCATAAATACTGTCGCAGTGAATGTTTCTATCAAAAGTTAAAGTTAGGGTTGTTGTCTCGCAGGTCACGCCTGCAATACTGGTAATTAAAGGGGGGTCGGGTTCGATAAATTCGATTTCCCACAAAGCCGTCCAGCCTGTGCAAGTCACATTTGCGTCGGTGACAAAATTGATGGTCATACAGCCACTTGTCGCGATTGCCGTCGGCGGCGTATTTGTTCCAGAGTAAGACCCAATTTGTGGAGATGCTGTATTTGGACCATCGTAAATCGTTAAAAAATCAAAGCCCAATTCTGTACAAAAGCTTAAAAATGACAAGGAAATTTCTTCTGCGTCGTCCACACAAATGGTGAAGGTGTAATCTTCATTGTGGTCGTAGTGTCCATCTAAGTCACCGAGTTCGCTGTCAATGAGCAAGCCTTCGCAATTGTCAACCATTTGGTTGGACATATTGAAAGTTTCTTGCGCTTGCAAGCCTATTTGAATCAGTAAAAAAAGAAAGAGAAAGTATATTTTTTTCATAAATTATATTTTTTGTCATTCCTACCGGAGTGGAGGAATCTGGCAAAAGAGTCACTTCAGATTTCTCCACTTCGGTCGGAATGAGAAAGAAGGGTTGGAATGACAAAGCGATTATTACTGAACAATCAAAATTGGCGTCGTCTCCACCGCTTCACTCCTATTTCCCGCTCTATCCATTATGAAAATTTCAAAAACAGCACTTTCCTCCGTCCCATTTCCAAATAAAAAGGTGGTTGATAATTCTAAATTAAACACGCCAGTTATCGAAATAAACGCACTATCGGGCGCGAGCGGCGGCAAATAATATTCATCCGCTGCTTCCAATCGACTGTCTTTTACAAAAATGGAATTTATATCAGGATTGGCATTTCCGAGGTCGCCGTCACCGTCTTCGTATTCTATTTTTAAAATGAGTTTATCGACAAATTGAACCAAGGTATCTTGGCTAATTTCTGTAATTTTTATCGCGGGTGTCGTTGAAAAAACTGGGTCTGTGCTTATTTTTTCACAACCCAAGATGAGTAGTGATAGACTAATTAGAAACAGGTTTGAAGTTATTTTTAGCATAAAAAGGCTATTGTCTTAAAAAAAAAGCGCACTGCCTTTGGCAGCACGGGGGAGGTGTTGGAGATAAAACATGATTTTGCAAAATCATGTTTATCTTCAAATTTATCTTGTTTAGTTTCCGAAAACATCCTTTGCTCCGTTCGAAATCCAATCTTCAATATTTTGAATATAGGTCTCCTTATTCATTTCCCAATCGCTATCCGGCTCAATTGCCAACGGCATTATGCCCGAATTTCCATCAATATCATACGTAATCCGTGCCACCAACTGCGAAGCATTGACATTGCCTTTTACCACACGATATTGAAAACTATTCTGTGGGTCATTTTTGATGATTGGCGCATTGATAAGCGTATTATAAGTACTTTCAATCGTCCGAAAATCTGGTTCAAAGTTGCCATCGTGACAGCCTGAATTGGCACAGGTTTTTCCAAATATATTTGCGTGAAGCCCAGCCATACTGGTCGGTTCAAGATTGATATTTTCCTCTGTCATCATTTCTTCTTCTTGCTCAATATCGTCATAAGGGTTTTGATATTCTTCCTCTTCACAAGCCGTAAAAAGTAAAGTAAACCCTATTAAAAAAACGAAATATTTAGAATTCATCTGTAATTTTTTATTAACCAGTTTGCTTCCAGTACCCAGTACCGAAAACCCAGTACCTATTCTAAATTCTATCAAAAAGGGACATCGAGCCACCATTTACCAAGCCTGCATTTGCGACGTCATCTTTAATCCCCAAAATCTCTGCAATCGTCAACGTGACATCCGTTGCGTCTCCAATTGGATTATTCTCTGTCCCAACACGTAGTCCCGCTTCGATGCCTGGCCCCGCCATCAACGTAAAAATTCGTCGCGAATTTGGGTCGCTATCGTGGTCATATGCAAACCAATCATTTTCATCCAAAATACCGTTAGAATTCAAATTTCGACCATGTTCTGGCATGACGACAAGGGCAGTATTTCCTGCCATTTCTGGAATTTTATTTTGAATATAATTCCATAAAAACCCAACCCCGTGGTCACCGCGATGCAGATTCCGTAAGTAACTTGTATAATTTTCGTGACAACTATCGACTGCACTCATATTAATAACCGTCACTTTTGGTTTGAACCATTTTAGGACTTCTGTTGCGTAGCCAATCGTCTGCAAATCCCCATTGTCATTCACCGTTGGAAACGCAATTTGACCTGCTGCTTTTTGAGCAAAAGTCTCTTTTATGAAAGCTTTAATATTTTCTTTTTCTTCTTCGGTGTTGTTCAAGTTTGGAATCTCGCCGCCCGTTTGCATAAAATTATGATTCAAAAATGCGCGCATTTCCAAAATTGGGTCGAGCTCTTCTTCTGGATGATAAGTTTTAAAACCTTCGATAAAATCATGTCCTTGTTGTCCGAAAGTAACGTTCGGCGCAAAGAAATTCGCACCATACTTTCCACCATAATCAGGATGCGCGGAGTAATTCAACAAGGGAGTAGAGTTTCCAATTCCATTGCCAATAAACCAGGTATCTGTCGCTTTATAACCTCCAAAGCGACGCAAATATTCAAAAATAGTCGGATGCACCGGACGATTTTTCAACCCTTGCGTAAAGGCATAATGCCCCGATACGCCCGAACTCAATCCACCAAAATGCCCTGTGCTTCCTCCAAATCTTACCTCTGGAAACAGTGTCCCCTGTGACTCTAAAGAAGTCTGCAAAATTGGCGAAATCGGCTGTGCGCCTTCCAAGCCATTTGGTACATCTTGACCATAGACAATCTTCAATTCTGGCGGCGCACCATCCAACATATTGTACATAATATTTCCTTCCGAATTCACGCCCTGACTCTCCGCCAAATACTTCTGCTGTATACTTTCCTGATGCCGTACGCCTCCTGCAAACAACACAAAAACTACATGATTCGCTAACGGTGGATTCGTTGTCGCAAACAATCGTCCCGTCGGCAAAATGTACGGTACACCAATCGCTGCCGCTGAAGTTAAAGCCGTTTTTTTGATAAACTGTCGTCGTTTCATATTTTAGAAGATGTTTGGATATTTAGACTTTTGGATGTTTGGAAAAGTAGAGCACTGATTCTAATAAAAATTGTATTCGTTGGAAGTTGCCATTGAGAAAAAAACGTGTTCTGCGGTTAAATTGGGATGACTTTCCAAATAATTAATCCACCAAGTTTTTTCTGCTTCTGTAGGGATGCGTACGAAAAAACGTTTGTAAGTATCTTCGACAAAAGTTTCCAAATCGTCACGCATTTCTGCATTCGTTGGGAGGATGACTTCGGGGTCAACCATCATTTTGGCAATCAAAGTTTCGTACGCAACCTGCTTGTCACCAATCGACTGCACGACTTCTGTGGCATCGACCAATCTATTCGCACTTAAGGCTTCCTGGTACAAATTGGCGTATGCAATATTGATGAAAATTTCGGGTGTTTTTTCCTTGTTTTTATCGGCGTTATTTTGTGCTACGTCAATCTCATTGACTTCGTGGACGTAGCTTTTTTCTTTACAAGAAAAGAG
Organism: Saprospiraceae bacterium; assembly: GCA_047629355.1. Lineage (GTDB taxonomy): Bacteria > Bacteroidota > Bacteroidia > Chitinophagales > Saprospiraceae > CAYUNA01. Next base: position 7,205 of record JBLHWU010000010.1, read on the forward strand.
TATGATGATTAGAAAAAAGTAGATTAAATGCTTCATTAGATTAAAATTAATTCGTAAAATTTTAAAAAGAACATATCTTCTGTATGCCGCCAATCGTGTGCCGCTTAAAAATTAGCATACTCATCCGTCACCATCACCACCTTTTGCATTTCTCGAATATCCCGATTGTTATAAAAATCTTCTAGCAAAACAAATGTCTCTTCCGTAGTTGGTCGCCGCTGTAAGGCTTGTTGATAGACCCAAATAATCAGCCCTTCAAACATTTCGCGGCTATTGATAAAAATATCTACGTAATCTTGGCGATTCGTACCTGTTTCACCTAAAAATGTTTCTGAAATACTAAATTCGACCATATTGAAACCCGCTTGAAATTCCGTTTGCGTCGGATATCGCCAAAACAAATTATCGAAACTAGCATTGACAAAATTGGTCGTATTCATATTAATTGCATCATATATATCATTATATATCATTCGCCCAAACATCTTCTCAATCGTAATGTTTCCCTGCTGCATATCTGTCCGTGACTGATAAATATTCATTAAACGAATGCTATCCTCCAAAAAATCTGCGGTACTCAAAAACTGGACAATCTGCGCTTCCGATACGCCTTCCAACGTCCGGATTTTCGCCAAATCGTATAAATGTTGATAATAAGCCCGTTGGTAAGAAGTATCTCCTTCGATGAAATTAGTATCGACTTGTAATTTTAAAATTAAAGCTTCGCGGGATTCAGTAGATAAATCGGCTTGCCGCAAAGTCGCTACTTCCGCCGCCATTTCCGGGTCTAAAGGTTCGCGGCCAAGCAAGTCTATGAAAATTCGGTTGACGTAATTTTCAATTTTGATAGCAGGCACATTATTGACAATCGGTGGTTGATTGTCGGTAATTTTCACCGTTTTTTCTTTCCAACAACTGGAAAAAAGCAAACCCATCATTAAGGTAATGATGTAGTATTTTTGAATACGCATGTGTCCTTCTTTTTAATAAAAAAAACGGTAGTGCCACAAATGTGCACTTTACAGTTTAGGTGCTTTTGTCCCTTAATACCTCTCCCGCGTTGCCGTAGGCAACGCGCACGGTGTTTTTTGAAGTTCGAAAATCTTACGATTTTCTCGCTGCTCAAACTTAAAAGAACCTTCGTTTACACGGTAATAAATCACTTTTTCAATAAATGGTGGTGCACATTTGTTACACTACCAAAAAAACTTCTTGAGGTAAGGGATAGTGTTTGAAAACTTTAGCAGGGGAAATTTTTATAAATATTCTCTGACTGGTACAAATTTACAATTAAATTATGTTTAATGCTAATATTTTAATGCTAAATTTTGGACAATTTTATTTTCAATGCTGGATTTTTAAGAGTGTCGGCACGCTGTGGTTTTGAAGAAGGAACTGCGCTTTGTTAGCAAGAGGGTCGGCACGCTGTGCCTTTGATTTCAAATTTTTTAAACAAAAAAAGGCAGCCAAAAATGACTGCCTTCTCTTTAATATTTTATCGAAAAAAGAATTATTTTTCCTCGTCGTCGCCCATCACTTTTTCTTTCAATTCTTCTACGGCGTCTTCGATTTTATCACTCATTACAGATGCAACAGCTTTCACGGTATCAACAACATCCTCCAAAGATTCACCAACGATAGTGCCAACGGCAGCCATGATGGATTCCTCTTTTTCAACAGGTTCAGCGGCTGGTGCTTCTGGTGCTTCAACAGTTACTGTCGCTTCTGCAACAATGCCTTTTGGTGCATCTTCTGTTGCTACTGCTTTCAAAACCAAAACATCTTCCGTCGTCTCTGTCACTTCTCCTTTTGGCGCATCTTCCGCTGCTACAGGTGTTTTCGGTTGTTGCTCTGCTGCAATTTTTTCAGCTGCTGCGTTCAATTTAGCTGCATTTTTGGCTTGGGCTTCTTTAGCTGCTGCCATTTCTGCGGCAATTTTAGCCTTAGCTGCTTCCGCTGCGATTGCTTTTGCTTTATCGCGTTCTGCTTTAGCTGCATTCTGGGCATCGCGTTCTTTTTGCTTCGCCATTTTATCTTCTAACTCCAACTTCGTCTTTATCATATCGTCCAATTTTACTTCTTTGGAAACGACGCGATCTTCAATCATTTTGATTTTAGCCTGACGAATTTGTGCCTCCAATTGTCCATCAGAAGTTGCGACTCGGTGTGCTTGAAATCCCAAATCGTCACGGTCACGCTTGATTGTGCGAGACATACGGTCGATAGCTTCCAATAAACCATTGTATCGGTTTTGCAAACGACCTGATGCAGAATTATCCGCATTTCGGTTGCCGCCGTCGTCACCAAAACGCTTAGCTTTTGCAGTTTTAAAGGCTTTATCAATACGGTCATACACCTTATTTCGGTGGTCACGCGCCATATTGGTATCCTTAAATTTTAGCTGCAAATTTTTCAATTCATTGAAAATATTTTGAAAACGAGCATCTTTTTCAATTTTGCCTTCAATCTCCCCCAAGGTCGTCATAAAAGAATCATAAACGCCTTTCGACTTGTCTTTCATCTCTGCATCCGCTTTGGAACGCATATCTTTCAACTGCGTAAACAAGACATTTGTGCCATCGCGAAGAGAATCTGCATGCCCTCGAAAAAGATTTCTTTCGCGAGTTTGTTCCTGCAATTTCCCCCAAAAATCCTTCAAGTTATCCCACGCATCTTTGCTGTAGCTTTCCAATCCTTCCACTTTAACTTTCAATTCCGCTAATTCCGTTTCGTAGGCAGCGTGCAGTTTATTGGACAAGACCACAAAGTGCCATTCCGTCTGCGCGCGCTGAATCAAATCGTCTCTATCGACTTTGATGTCTTCTGGTAAAAGGCTTTCTGAAACGCTCAATTCGCGTTCAATCAAGGTGTGTTCAGGAAATTCAACTTCCTTACCGTCACGCCAATCGCTCATTAATTTTTGCGAAAATTCTTCTGTTGCGACACTTTCTGCAAAGCTGTAAATTTCTACTTTACTGTCGGCAGCTTTTAGCTCAATTGCTAATAAAATCTTTTCGTCCTGTGCGTTCGTACCTCCAAGTACTAATTTCGTCTTCATAATTCCGAGTTTGCGAGCAACGCTTTTTTAATAAAAAATGGTTAACTCTGTCAATGTATTACAATTATTTTCAGTAAAAACTGAAGCAAATGGCTGAATTGTTTTATTACTAAATTGTTAAGCGTACTAGCCATTTAACAGTAAGTCAATTTAGTTAGGGAGTAGACAATTAATAAACTACCCAATTTTACACAGGATATTTTTTGTTTAAGAAATTAAAAATATCCTTTAATAGTCCTTTTATTGAATGATTTTTTAAGTTTCTTAAACGGAAAATAGGCCTGTCAAATGGGTAGGGTATTATTTTCCTATTCCCTTATTCAGCAATTTACAGTTCAAATGTATGAAATTGCTACTATAAGCGCAAATTTCTGTAAAATTATTTGAATTTAAAGTATTTATAGATATAAATAAATAATATTCATTTAACTATACTGCTACAATTTCCGTACCGACTAACTTATTTGCCATCAAATATTCTGCAATTTGAACTGCATTGGTCGCTGCGCCTTTTCGCAGGTTATCAGAAACAACCCACATGTTTAAGCCATTTTCAACAGACTCATCGCGGCGTACTCGACCGACAAAAACCTCGTCTTGATTCTTAGCAAATAAAGGCATCGGATATTTATTGTTTTTGATATCATCTTGTAAAATAATGCCTTCTGAAGTATTTAATAATTCCTTTAATTCTGCTATATCAAACGATTTTTTAAACTCCACATTTATTGATTCACTGTGTCCGCCATGCACGGGTACTCGCACTGCCGTTGCCGTAATTCGTAAGCTGTCGTCCTGCAAAATTTTACGAGTTTCATGGACAAGTTTCATTTCCTCTTTAGTATAATCGTTTTCTAAAAAAACGTCACAGTGTGGCAAGCAATTTTCAAAAATAGGGTGGGGATACGCCATTTTATCCGCATCCATTTTTTTACCGTCGCGCTCATTTTCGTATTGTTCAACCGCTTTCACGCCCGTTCCCGTAAAGGATTGGTAGGTTGAAATAACCAATCGCTGAATGTGGTATTTTTCGTGCAACGGCTTCAACGAGACTACCAATTGAATGGTGGAGCAGTTTGGATTGGCGATAATTTTATCGTTTTCCGTCAATACATTCGCGTTGACTTCTGGAACAATCAATTTCTTGGTTTTGTCCATTCTCCAAGCAGAAGAATTGTCAATAACGGTTGTTCCAACTTCCGCAAATTTCGGTGCCCAAGCCAATGATGTGCTACCACCTGCCGAAAAAATCGCAATATCTGGTCGCTGCGTAATCGCGTCTTCCATGCCAATGACGGTGTGTTTTTCACCTTTAAACGTCACTTGTTTGCCAATTGACCGGGCGGATGCAACGGGTAAAAATTCAGTGACCGGAAAATTTCTTTCCTCCAAAACGCGACACATCACCGTGCCGACCAAGCCTGTTACGCCTACTACTGCTACTTTCATGATAGTTAAGAATTAAAAATTAAAAATGATGTGGTTGGTTAAAACATTTACAGATTGAATGATTTTCTTACGTAGGGGCGACCCTTGTGGTCGCCCGATTTTCGTTAAAATTAATGAAAAATATTGGGCGACCACAAGGATGCGCCCCTACGTAGGATAAAAAAAAACAAGAATCTGTAAAAAATGCTAATTTTGGGGCATTATTTAATTGCCAAATTTTTTCTCGACAAATAAAGACACAAAGATATGTTGCTTTCCAAAACATTGCCATTTTTTCTAAAGGGTAAACGATTTATTTTTTTATTGTTTCTACAATGTCTAATCACTTCGGTTGCTTTGGGACAATTTCAGGATGATTTTTCTGGAGATTTGTCGGCTTGGCAGGGTGATGTTGATAGTTTTGAAATCAATACGACTGCAGAATTACAATTGAATGCGACCACGCCAGGAACTTCAACGATTTATACGCGAGCCGATTTTCCAGATAGTTTGTATTGGGCGTTTTATTTTAAAATGGATTTTGACCCTTCCAATAATAATAACTTGAAAATTTATTTGCAGGCAGATGATGAGGAGCTGATTTATGCTGATGGCTATTTTTTACAAATTGGGGAAAATGGCGCAGAAGATGCCATTAAATTATTTCGGCAAGACGGTGGAACGGAGACGCTTCTGGAAACAGCATTAATAGGTGCAGCCGCGATGGACCCAGTAATGGGAGTGAGAGTTGAACGGACAATTGGTGGCGTTTGGACAGTTTTGGCAGATTATGCTGGAGGGATAAATTATGAATCTCAATTCACGATTATAGATGATACTTATGGCAGTGACGACGATTTATTTTTTGGTTTTTCGCCTAAGTATACTTCTTCTAATATTGATAATTTTTTCTTTGATAATGTCGTGATTGCGGAATTATTACCTGACATTGATTCACCTGTTCTGGTCTCCGCAACGCCTATTTCACCAACAGAAATTGATGTGGTCTTCAATGAAAATATAGACCCTGCGTCCGCTGAAAATGTTGCTAATTATACGATTAATAATAGTGTCGGAATGGCTTTATCCGTAGATTTGGATGGAAGTAATCTAGCTTTGGTGCATTTGACTTTAAATAATCCACTTGGCAACGCAGATAATTATGTCTTGACCACCAATAATATTGCTGATTTAAATAATAACGTTAGTGGTGCTCAAATCGCTAATTTTTCCTTTTTTGAGCCTGACGATGCAGCGCCATTTGATATTTTAATTAATGAAATAATGGCTGACCCGACGCCTTCCATTGGTTTACCTCAGGTGGAATATATTGAACTGTACAACCGTAGCAATAAGGTGATTGATTTGGAGAATTATGGTTTTTCAAATGGCGCAACGCCTAAATTATTGCCGAGTTACATCCTGCAGCCCAACAGTTACGTACTCGTGACGGATGATGAAAACTTAGACTCGCTTTTGGCTTTTGGAGACGTTATTATCTTAGAGGCATTTCCTGCTTTGACCAATAGTAGTGATGAACTGACCTTAACTGACCAATTTGGGGACATTATTCATTTTGTCAATTACAATTTGGATTGGTATGGCGATTCTGAAAAAGAAGAGGGCGGGTATTCTTTGGAATTAATCAGTCCTTTGAATATTTGTGAAGGACAAGATAATTGGCGGGGTACAAATAACTTGCAAGGTGGAACGCCGGGTTTACAAAATTCAATTTATAATCCTGTGCTTGATGAGACATTACCAGAATTGCTTCGGGCTTACGTTAGTCGGGATAATCCCAATCAAATTAAGTTGTATTTTGGTGAAATCATGGACGAAGCGACTGCTGAAGACCCTGACACTTATATTATAGATAATGACTTACAAATTTCAAATATCTTTCTAAATACGCCGTCGCGAAAGAGAATTACACTGGTTTTGACAACGGATTTGGAGATTGGTGTGGATTATACGGTGCGGATAAAAAACGATTTGACGGACTGTAATGGTAACCCAATTGGCTTAGCAGATGAGGCGATTGTGGCGGTTCCAGAAGAAATTAACGCAGAGGATATTGCGATTAACGAAATATTATTTAATCCTGCTGTCGGTGGTACAGATTTCTTAGAATTGTATAATAAAACGGATAAAACGTTTGATTTGTCAGAATTGGTACTGAGAAATGCAGTGCTGTTGAAAGACCAATTGGGGAATGATTCGCTAAGTGGAACAGCGGTTTCAATTCAGACAGAATACCTTTTTCGACCAAAGTCTTACCTTGTTTTAACGCCAGATCCTGCTGATATTCAAGAGCGCTATATTATCGAAAATCCGCAGTGGTTATTGCGCCAAACCTTGCCTGCTTTTGGTAACGATGACGGCAATATTAAAATTACGAGAGGTGATTTATTGGAAACCTTCTATATTGATTCTGTTAATTATTCTGCCGATTGGCACCATCCATTATTGGATAATGAAGACGGCGTTTCTTTGGAAAGAATTAATGTAGATGCCTTTTCAGATGACGCAGGTAATTGGCAATCAGCAGCGGGAACGGTAGGTTTTGCAACTCCGACGGCGATGAATTCACAATCACCTGCTACAACTATTGAACCTACGGATGAAATGTTTACCTTGGTGAACCGAACCTTCTCTCCTGACGGTGATGGCTACAAGGATTTTGTGCAAATTAATTATCAACTTGTGCAAAATGATTACGTTGCTAATGTGCAAATTTTTGATGCGATGGGACGTATGACAAAGCGGCTTTTGGAAAATGAATTGCTGGGTTTGGAAGGCACTTTTAAATGGGATGGCTCGACGGATAATGGCGATAAAGCACGGATTGGTATTTATATTTTATGGATTGAAATTTTTCAGCCAAATGGTGGGAAGGTGTTGGAGAAGAAGACGGTGGTGGTTGGTGGAGAATTTTAATGAAGACTTAAAATTAAGAATGCGCGTGGCATAAAGTAGGCGTTACTTTCAAAGTAACGCCTACTTTTAAAACAACAACAAATTTTAAAAAAAATAAACAACGACAAGATGAAAAATCTAACTTCTCTTTTTTTTGCAGTAATGCTATTTTCAATGACTTCTTGTGATACTAAAAAAGCGCAAGAAGATACGGATACTGTGGATTATAACACTGTTCAATTGGACGCGCCTTTTAAAATGACACAAAAGAAAGGGGTGAAATTTGAAAACGATGATTTAAAGATTACGTTTGATAATATTTCTGAAGATTCTCGTTGCCCGGAAGGGACGACTTGTGTGTGGGAAGGACAGGTCAAAGTGAATTTGACGGTGAAGACAAAAAATGGCTCAGAGAAAGTCGAAATTTTGAGAAAAGGGAAACAAAAAGAGAATGCTATTCAGCAAATTGGAACACATACTATTTACCTAATGGCAGTCAATCCATATCCAAGAGAGAGTAAACCAAAAATGGTACAAGAAGATTATAAAATTACGATGATTGTAAAATAAAGGAGTGAGGATAAAGGGTTGCGAGTTTTTCAATAAAAGAACTCGCAACTACTTATATTCGGTCGTTATTTCCGCCCGTTCCATTCCCTTGAAATGGGTTTCCTTCTTGATATTGTACTTTAATTGGCTCGTTAATCCGAGTGATTTTCACTTCAGTTCGGCGGTTAAATTGATGTTGTTCATCACTACATTTTACATTATTGAAGCAATCGTTTCTCAGTTGGGACTCTCCATAGCCGAATGCTTTAATGCGGTCTTCCGAAATGCCAGTTCGCACAATGTAATCCCGCGCTGATTCTGCTCTTTTTAACGATAAATCCAAGTTGTATTTATCTGACCCACGAGCATCGGTGTGTGCAACCATTTCTACCTCCATACTTGGATATAATTTCATCAACTCCGTCAAGGCATCCAATTCTCGGTCCGCTCCATTTCGAATAACTGATTTATTAAAATCGTAGTATATATTTTCCAAAACAATCACGCTACCTTCCCGGATTGGTTCGTTGATAATATTGTCTGTAATTGGTGTCAACTTCACATTAACATCAAGATTTTGCGTGGTCGTTTTTTCTTCGGTTGAAATTTTACTCACGCCGCGCGTATAGCCGTCTTTCTCCACATGAATCGCGTAAACCGAGCCAAGTGGTAAGCAAACGTTGAACTCTCCGTTCGCATTGGTGCGGTGAAATTCTTCTTTACCCGTCTTTTCGTTCACAATCCTGATGATTGCATTCGGGATGCGCGTATCAAATTTTTCGGAAGTAATCACGCCTGCGACATTCGTACAAGACTTTGTTTTCAAAGGAATACTAATATTTTGTGCACCTTCGACGCCTTTAGTTGAATACATAATTTCACCATAATCGTATCCTTCTTTGGTTGCCAAAATGATGTAATTTTTATTAGCCAACATTTGATAAATCGCTTCGCCTTCGGAGTTGGTCAATAAGCTAGATTCGCCGAGAGATTCTGCATTTTTTCTAACCAATTTCATCACCAATTCGCCATCATCACCAAGAGGTAATAACTGAATATCATACAATTCATTTCCCTCAATAAATCCATCTGCTGCTCGTTCAAATACGCGAATCGTGCTACCTTCAATTGGTGCTTTAGTAGATTCATCATACGTGTTGATGCGTGCGCTGATTGGTGTTGTCGCTTCTTCTACCAAGGTTTCTTCCGCTTCAAAAAGGTAAATATCGTCTTTGCCATAGCCACCTGTTCGGTCGGAAGCGAAGTAGCCTCGCGTACCTGCTTCATTGATAATAAAGCCTAAATCGTCGCTACCAGAATTGAACGGTACACCCAAGTTTTTCAAAGCGGTGCCGCCGCGACTGGTCTTTTCATACATATACATATCGTAGCCACCGTAGCCGCCGTGTCCGTTGGAAGAGAAAAACAACGTTCCAGTTTCGTGGATATATGGGAAGCCTTCTTTTTCGGAAGTATTGACTTCTTCGCCCATATTGATTGGTTGTCCCCAAGTATTACCTTGTTTTTCTACCATATAAATGTCCGTTCCGCCGAAGCCGCCTGGCATATTTGAGGTGAAATACAAAGTCTGACCATCCGCTGAAAGGGAAGGGTGCATGCAATCAAAACTGGCATTATTAAAAGACAATTCTTGTACATTTTCCCAATCTAAACTTCCTCGTTTCGCTTCATAAATTTTCAGATGACTGACACCATCCGCATTCGCTTTGGTAACACCATTTTTAGAATTATTACGGGTAAAATAAATCACATCGCCCGTTTTATTAAAAGAAACTGGACCTTCGTGTTTGGTTGAATTTAAATTAACGGAGAAGTCTTCCCGCTTGACTGGCAATCCATTAGCGTCTAATTCAGAATAGAATAATTCTAAAAAAGTTTCTCCTTTTTTATCACGCAATCCTTTATTATAAGAAGAAACGAAGACCAATCCATTATTGTAAAAAACGGGAGAGAATTCTAAATTTGCCGTATTAATCGGTGCTGTGTTTTTTAAAATAATGTTGCGATTCAACTCTCCTTTTTCGTAGAGTTTATCCGCGGATTTTGATTTGGAACTTTGTTGCTGTGCTTGTGAGTTTACACTGAAAATGCACAAGAAAAGGAGAGGTAAAATGAATTTAAAGCCTTGCATAGAGTTTATTATTGAGAAGTCAGAGGTCAGAAGTCAGACCGCTTTGCTGACAGAATAATCATCAGATATAGTTTCTGACTTCTGACAATAAAATGGTCTGACTTCTGACTTCTTAAAAAATTTAAAAGAATCGTGGGTTCGTATATTCTTCGCCTTCTGATTTACCAAAACAGTAGTGCAAACTTGCTTCGATGCTTCCACTATTATAATCTCTCAGGTCAGAAATCGTCATATCATACGACATACCAAATAACAAGTTATTGGTTAACTGTGCCATGATTAAAATATCAAATGACTCACCCGTGCTGGTTTCTTTATTGCCACCTAAGCGGTAGGTAACGCCGAAAATATAGCGGTCGTTGATAATTAAATTCGCATTCACATCGGCATCTACTGGCGCGTTAGCCACATATTTAAGTAAGGTCTGTGGTTGTATTTTTACATTCTCCCCTAACTCAAAAGTAATACCACCCATAAAATAAACGTGATTGACTTCGCGAGAAATAACGTTATTTTCACTTGCAAAATCCACATTATTTTTCAAAAAACGCGGCACAGAAATACCTGCATAAAACTTCGGTGACGAATAATACAATCCTGCACCAAAGTTAGCTAAAATTTTATCTTCTTGTCCCAAAGAAATACTTGGGTCTGCCGTACGGTCTTCCGTCGCAGTTGCCATTTGGAAATTTCCTTCTAAAGAACGAGCAGAACCCTGCAAGCCCATGCCCAATGACCCTTGCCCCAATCTGACGCGGTAGGAATAGACAGCATCAAAAGTATAGCTTTCAAAAAGTCCTACTTTGTAGCGTTCCAAATTGGCGCCGATACCTACTTTTTGGTTAAATAAAGGCATGTTGAAAGACAACGTTGTGAATTCTGGCGCACCATCCAAACCTAACCATTGCGAACGGTGAAGGCAAGTGATGCAAGTGGATTCTTTCGCGCCTGCATAGCCAGCATTATAACCCAACTTATATTGCATAAATTGTGTATTCTGACGGTCTTGTTGTCCAAAAGCGACAAAAACGGTCAAACAAAGAATTATCGTAGATAATATATTTTTCATTGTATTAATTTTATTTGTGAACGACGTGTTGTCAGTTGCGGATTACGGGTTGCCAACGTGATGACGTGTACCGTCATGTTTGGCAACTCGCAACGCGTAACGCGCACAACGCGTTTACCGTTGAAGAGTGATAAAACCAGACATTATAGGGTCGCCGTTGCCCAAATTCAACATATAGAAATACGTACCTGCTGGCAATTCTTCTCCATTAAAGGTACCTTCCCAATTGTTTAAATAAGGTTGACCACCAAAAACTTCATCGCCCCAAGTATTGAAAATACTCATGTCACTATTCGGTAATTTTGCTTCATCTGCCAAACACGGAATCACGAAAAAGTCGTTGATGCCATCATTGTTTGGCGTAAAGATATTCGGAACGGTACAAGCTGCATCCAAGCCAACTTGAATGGTAATGACTGCGGTTGAACACTCGCAATTTTCTGCACACAATTCATAGGTAATGGTTTCTGTACCGATAAAACTGGCATTGGCATCGTAAGTGATAATGCCAGTCGATGCTTCCAATTCCAACGTTCCACCAACGGGTTCGTCGAGGATGGTGACTACAAAATTTTCAGGTACTTGGTCATTTGACAATAATTGTAGCTTCGTTTCTTGCGCGAACGCGATACTGATTTGGTCATCTACCGCAATTGGTCCCATTTGGAAATCAATCACAATCGTATCTAAAGATGCGTCGCCACAAGCCCCGTCGTTAATAAACCAAGTCAATTCCGTCACACCTGGTGTGAAACCACAAACAGTTGTATTCGGATTGTTCGGTGAAATGATTTCTAAGTCTGGGTCATTGGTTGCCCAAACTCCACCACCACTTGCTGCGTCTGCACTCAATTCAACACAACCATCAATGCTACAAGATTCCATATCGCTTCCTGCGAATGCAGTCTCATTAGAAACGGTGACGCTAATTGTTTCTTCATCTGCTCCACAGCCGCCTTCGATTGTCCAAGTGAACAAGAAAGATTGACCAGGAATTAAGCCTGTTACCGTTGTCATTGGTTCGCTTGGGTCAGTAATATTTACACCCAAAATCTCTTGTCCGCTTGGTTGCGACCATATCCCGATATTTGAAGTCGGCATGGTTGCATTTAATTGAACTTCTGTTTCATTACAAACACTAACGGATTCACCTGCGTCTGCAAATTCTACAATATTTACAAAAACGCCCGTCGTATCAGAGGAGTAGTTTTCACAAACACCATTAGACAAGGTCCATTCAAAAACATAAGGAACACCTACAGTAAAGCCTGCTGCTGTCGTCGTTGATTGGTCAGGATTGGCAATGGAAATATTCATTGGGTTGCCTTCAACGAGTGTCCAAAGTCCCGTTCCTACCGTTGGTGCAGTTGCTTGTAAAGTAATAATGTCACCATCACAAACGACGATGGAAGGTCCTGCTTCTGCTTCATTTGCTGGGATGGTATTCATTTCAACATTGGTTGCAACAGAATTTTCAGATACACAACCATCCAATGTTGCGACTACAACAAATGACGTCGTGCCGTTGCCGTATTGTGCTGCATTTGGAATGGTAAAAGTCAAGCCCGTCGCTTGTCCTAATGCTACATCTGTCCCTTCGACAACCCAAACATAAGTTGCGCCCGGTGTTGCGGAAGCTGCCGAAACGCCTACGGTCACATCTTGTGAACTTGAACAGTATGGTCCAAAATTCACCGCGAATGGCTGCTTTGGTTTTTCTTTCACATTCACGGTAATCAATGCCTCATCTGACCAACAGCCATCTACTAAAATACGTACTCTAAATGGTTCGTCCATCAAATCTGCCGTCGCATTTGGAATCACAGGATTACACAAAGACGAGCTAAAACCATTTGGTCCTTGCCACTCATATTGCGTACCCGTCATACAATCAACGAATAACTCTAACGCCTCGCCTTCGCAAACGGGACTATTACTCATTGGTATAGCGACTGGTTTAGGTTGTACTTCAATTACCGTCGCGCCAGATGCAGCGGATTGGCAACCATCAGATTCGATTCTTACGGTATAAGAACCGCTATTTGCTATTGTAATTGGGTCGAGCGTCAAGGAAGAATTCATTGTAGTAATTGTTCCTTGTGGCGTTTCCCAAATATAAGTTACGTTATTTCCCAAACCAACTGTTGTTGTGAAAACAACCGTTTCTCCATCACAAAATGGACTTGTAGAATCTGTTGTTGGTGCAGCTGGTGTTGGTACGACTGGCGGTACAATTACCGTTGTGGTCGCAACAATCGAGGAACAGCCATCGCCATTTGTTACGGTTAAAGTATAAGGGCCGCTATCGTCCGTCGTTGCTTGTGGAATCGTCGCTACACTATCGGTTGACGAAAATCCGTCGCCTGTCCACAAGAAAGTATAAGTCCCATCATTTGGTGGGAAAATCGTAGTGGTCAATTGAATATCAACTGGACCGAGTACACAGTTTGGTGCATTGTTCGCGACGCCTGTGATATTTGGTCGGTCGTTAACTTGCAAGGCAACAGATGTTGTAGTTGAACAACCAAACTCGTTGGCAACGACTACGGTATAAGTTCCTGCATTGCTTAATGTTATTTCTTCAATATCAAATGTTTGACCTGCAACTACGGTTGTTCCATTTGGATAAAACCACTCGTAGCTCACGTTTGCGGTAGCAGAAGAAGCACTAAAAGTTATCGCCTCGCCTTCGCAAGCTGGATTTGGTGCAACCGATGCAGTAACAGATTCTGGTCGAACAGAAATATTTACGAAATGGACTTGTGACCATTCAGAAATACATGGATTGCCGATTGCTCGAACGCGCCAGTTTCCACCATGTTGTGTTAAAGTGGCAACAGGAATAATCAATGAGTTTCCAGAAGAAGTAAACGTTGTCAAGGAAGGACTTTCCCATTCGTAAGAAACTGCGCCTGCGATATTTGAGGCACTTAACAACAATTCTTCTCCTTCACAAAGTGGATTATTTGGAAAAGTATTGCTAAACATTGTCGGCGTATCTGGTCGGTCTAAAACAGAAACGGTAAACGTCACTGGGTCAGATTCGCAGCCATCTTCGGTTAGTACTAAATTGTAAAAACCGCTATTCGATTGAGAAATAGCAACAATTGGTGCAGGCGAGCAGCTGTTTGAACTAAAACCTGCTGGGCCTGTCCACACACACGAAGAACTCGCGGTGCTATTCACAACTGGAAAGGTCAAGGTTTCGCCTTCACAAATGGTCGCATTGTCTGGTGAAATTTGTGCAACTGGCGCATCTTTTACCGTAATGGTCAACACATCCGAAGATTCAGAAGTACAAAATTCACGCTGCGTTTCTACATAAAAATTGTAAAAACCATTGCTTGTCCCTAGCCAGTTATAAGTGTTGGTAGTTGTCGTTGCCAATAAGAAACCATTTGGCGCAGCACCAAAATACCAATTGTAGGAAACACCATTTCCAGGAACAGGCGTCGTCGTGAAATTCACAATTGTATTTTCACAAACTTCCGTATCGTCCGCTTGGATGGTTGGTTTTAATAAAGGCAAATCATTATTTGTTGCCTGCACTGTTCTAGAAGCTTCACAGCCCGTAATTCCAGTGACCGTAACGGTGTAAAAGCCAATATTGTCTTGGTCTGCTTCCAAAATGATTGGGTCGCAATCGAAAGAAACAAAGCCATTAGGTCCTGTCCATTGACATTGATAAGCATTGTTGCCACCGGGAGTAGCTGGTGGATTAGCGAATAAGAATAAGGTGTCGCTTCCGCAATTACTTTCGATAGTTGGCATCGGTTTGGTTGCCTGTACCGCAATTTGTGTCATGCACGAATCTTGGTTACCCGAAATATCTGTTATTAATAGAGTAATGTCTAAAACTTCCCCGATTTGGTCACATCTAATCACATCGGTCAAAGGTCCCGCGATATCTACCGTCATGGATATAATGCCGCAATTGTCTGAACTACCCATATTGATTTCATTAGGAAAAATCGTATCCCGAACGAACCCAGATGGATTGATATTGACAAAAAGAGGTGGTACACAGTTCACATTTGGCACTTCGTTATCTTTAACGGTGATGTCAAAAGAACATTCGCTTGGGTTGCCCGCCAAATCTTCAACCGCGTAGGTTATGGTATTGATACCAACATTCAATGTTTGCGTTTGTGGCACTAACGGCGGCGTCAAAGTTGTCGTTGCTACGGTAGTCGCGTCAGCAATAGAGAAATCTGGTGAAACGGATTCATATTGTAAATAAGCAGTCAAGTAACTTGTACTATCTCTATTGTCTGCATCCAAAGTCCCACATGGATTGATACCCGAATCAGCGGTGCCTGGAGGTGGAATATTTAAATTAGAAACTGCATTGAAGAATACAGGTCCCGCAGCAGCCCAGTTGTTAAATGTTTGTGCATCAATATTGATGGCAAAATCATTGGGAACGTTACAATTTGCCGTTGTTGCAGCAGTCGTTCCAATAGAGTTACCGTCTTGGTCAAAAATTTCAAAAATTTCTTGTGCAACATTATTAAAATCACCTTGAATTTCAATAATTAACTGTACCGAACCTGGTGTGGCATTTCCCTGTAAAGGAGTAGGGAAATTAATCACAACATTCTCTGCATTTTGTACACCTAAGTTAGGATTCAACGCGAATATTAATAAGGAATCTGCATTATTATTAGCTGCAATAATTGTTGGAGTAGTTACGCCACAATTATCCGAAATGTTAGTAAATAACGGAATCTCCAAGGTCGCTTCACACAATCCTGGCTCTGCATCCATCGTAATATCCGCAGGACAATCAATGATTGGCGCTTCGGTATCGTTGACGGTTATATTGAAAAGACAAGTTGAGATGTTATCTGCACAATCTGTGAAAAAATATTCTACATTACTCGTTCCCTGAGCAAAAGTTGCATCAAAGGGTGCAATCGCGGCGGTTATCGTATCCACTTGATTGATGCTGTATTGAAAAGTCACATCACTCGGCGAAATGCCTTCATAAACTATTCTTCCAAATGCTCTACTGGTACCACAAATGTCATTGATGGCAAATGTTCCCGAAGTCGGTGGACTTGGAATATTGGGTTCTAATGTAATGTTAATCACGCCGTCGAATGCCCAATTGTTAAATTGCATCGCCGTTACTGGAACAGAGGTCATAATACTGGTACATTGTGCCTGACCGGGTGTATTGAGGGTTTGTCCCAAATTCGTCCCATCTTCTCCAATGATGTTAAAAAACTCTGTCGGCTGTTCAATATCTGTATTAATCAGAGCAATGCGAAGCATCGTATTAGTCGTAGCGCTAAATGGTGGTGGCGGAACATTGAAAGTTAATTGAATTGAATTAACAGGCACTGATAAATCTCCAGGCACATCAGATTCAATATCTTTTGTAGCCGAAGTAGTCGAATCAATAACCATGATATTATTACAACCTTCTGTAATCATCGGCATTGCTAAGGTAACTATCGCTTCACAAACCGTTGTATCATTTTCGACAATCATATCCGTCGGGCAGTCTGTCAAAACAGGTGCCATATTATCAGTAATTGTAAAGGAGAAGGTCATCGTATCAGAATTCCCGGCTTCGTCAAACGCCATGAAATCTACATCGACAGAAACAAAAATTCCCATCTCTGGCGTCGGGCAACTAATGCTATTCAGCGTGTCCGCAAAATTGGTGCTGTCTGCCGTAATATTCGTACCTGAATAAAATGCCATCCAAGTAATATCTGGAAAATCAGTACAATTATCAGTTACAAAAGCAGCGCCGTGCGAAAGGATAAATCCTTTAAACACATCTGCCATATTATCGCTAAAATCACAACCGATAATGATGCTGTTTCCACCTACAATTTCTGGTGGAATGGTATCCGTAATGTAGATGTTTTGAGTATAAATCACTGCTAAGGTACAGCCGTCATTGATTGTCCAAATTCTCGAAATCGAATCTTCTGAAATCACATTATCCGTAAAGACAATCATTGGGGGCATCGTACAATTATCCGTTGCCGTTAATTGTCCAGTGTTAGAAGGGTCAGTGCTATCGTCACAACTAATCAAAATATCTGCTGGCGCAAAGGTGATGACTGGCAAAGTCGTATCTTGTGACATAACGGTTTGAACATGGGTCAGCATATTACCGCAAGCATCTGAGATTTCCCAAGTACGTTCATATAAACTATCGCATTCTGTAATAGATAAAGTCTCAGAAAAAGCGATGGTTAAATTCATATCACAATTATCTTCCACATCCGCCATCGTAATATTTCCCAAAACGGAAGTATCGCGATTTTCTTCGCAATTGATAAGGGTATCTTGAGGCATTTCAAAACCCATCACAAACGTTGGCGCAGACATATCTTCTTGGATAATATCTTGCATCGCCATTGCACTATTTCCACAAGTATCAACTGCAATCCAAGTCCGGCGAAGCGTATCGCTAAATGGACAATCGCCTGCAATAGTTATTTCAGTAAGTGTCAATTCTGGGTCTGCGTCGCAATTATCCGTTACGGTTACCATAGCGGCAATTGGCGTATCCTCGCAGTTAATTGTTTGACTTGGCATAACACCAGCAATTGTTGGCGAGATATTATCTTCTCTGGTATAGGTCGCGCTGGCAGTTATTGAAGCCCCACAATTATCTGCGATAGTCCAGATTACAGTCCTTGTTCCGCAAAGCGTATCTGGCTGACTGGGATTATAATCACTGGTAATTGTGATAATGCCACAATCATCGGAAGAGTTGGCTGGGTTGTTTGTAATAGCATTCATTTGAGCAAACCATTGATTAAAATTGGAATTGCTACAATCGACGGTTTCGTTCATCAACGTTCCTGTAAAAGTAGGAGGCTGGTTGCCCATTACGGTAATGAGTTGTGAGACAGTATCTCGATTGCCTGCCATATCTATCGCAATCCAGTTACGCGTAATGACCATATCAGATAATGGACAATTAACGATTTGTGGAAACTGCTCAAGGCTAGAAGTGATACTACCATTATCGCAGGCATCCATTGCTGTCAAGCTTGGTGCATTGGGAATAGCAGAATTACAGGTAACGGTAATGTCAGCAGGCACTTGGGCCATGTTAAATGCAGGTGGCGTCACATCAATAAATTCCGCCTCGATACACATTGTCTGCGTACTGGTGCTACTATTGTTCATATCCGTCACGATTACTTGATAAGTAAACGTGATGATGTCTGGTTCTGTCACGGTATTGCCGACCATATAGCCGCCTGAAGGGACAGTACCCGCATTCGTAATCTGAGGGCTTCCGTTAATCATTGCTGAAAAACCAGTATCGCCAGTCACACTAAGCACTGGGTCTGAGAGTGTTGCTTCACAATCGGTATTCAATGTAAAGGCAGTGGAGGCTGCGGTATAATCAGAATTGCCAAGCGTACCCGTAAAATTTGTTCCGGTAAGGCTACATTGAGCAGTGGCGATTTGACTACAACAAAAAAGGAAAAGTAGTGGCAATGTAAATTGCCCTAAAGTTCGTAATCGGTTCTTCATACTTTTTTAATTTAAGTACTTTAGACTTGTTAATTAGATAGAGATGGTCATTTGAAAACATCTTTTTAGGATGTTTTCTTTTAAAAAAGAATTCAATAGAGGAACTATTCAATACTTTTTTAAAGAAAACTATCCCAAAAATCTAAATTTAAACTAACCATTTCTACCTAAGTAATAAGTCTATTTTAAAAATTGGGAAAAAACTTGTTCGTGCTGAATGAGAAGCAATGAATAATCAGCGATAACCTTTTAAAATCATCGTTGGTAACCAACCTATCTTCTCACGAAGCGTTTCTAAATGTTGTATCTAAGGAATGACGAAAGAATAAATTCACATTCTTGGCTATCTCTTTTGCCCCTATTTTTTACTTTGAAATTGCTCATTATATCAACATAAATTGCACTTTCAAAGCAAAAACTAAGACAAAAATAAATTACCCAAGAATGTCAATTTATTTTCTCCTCATTTCTAAGTATTCGAGCAGTTTTTAAAAGAAGTAAAATCAGACTTCTTTTGTGATGGGATGGCATCAGCCGCTTGCTAAAATACTAAGTTATTTCGGCACATGACTTTTAAATTGAGTGCAAAAATAGCGAAGAAAATTTAAAACATTAAATTATTAATTAATGTATATTAGTTTCAGGAAAAAACTGTTGCGCCGCTAAGCTACAAAAAGCAGTTGCAGGAACTGTTTTTTCAAAAATGAGAGGTTTATTTTTTACGGGTATTGCGTAGTGGAAAGATTCACGGTAGGTGTAAATCGGTTTCGATTGGTGTAAGTTCATGGATAAATCGGTTGTGATAAAATTTAAAAATAGCAGAAAAACTACAATTTAGAAAAGTTGGACTTCTCGATAAATTAATAGGACTTCTGATACCAAATTTATTAGCAAATATTTTAATAATAATAATAAGGATGAAAAACGATAGGTGCTAAGTGTGTGCTAATAAACGTGGTAATTCTCTTTCTTTTTAAATCTAAATCGGTTTCAAGAAAAATGGTTTTAAAAGGTACTTAGACATATTTTGATATTATATATTATCAAAATATGTGCCAGTTGTTTTGGAATAAGGGTGCAAATTATTAAATATGTAGCTATTTTTTATAAAAATAGCCTGTTAAAATTCTGTAAACACTTCATTTTCGGCTAAGGGAATAGGCAATTAATAACCTACACAATTCTAAAAGAGGATATTTTTCATTAGACTTTATGAATGGCGACTCTGGATAATTCGCAAACTATTGATTATCAATTATTTGCAATTCTAAAAAAGCTACTCATTCATAAAGTCTATTTAAGAAACTTGAAAAACCCTTTAATAATTTCTTTATTTAATGATTTTTTAAGTTTCTTAAATGAAAAATAGTCGGGTCAAATGCGTAGGTTATTATTTCTTTAATTTCTAAATGCCCATTTTAAAAACTCAGGCATGGCCTTACCCCAAGTATATTGATTGTGATAGCCACCAATGATTTCATAATAGTGAATATCTTGTTCGCGGTCATAGCCCACTTTCGTCAATTCGTCAATCAAATCCAAGGTGTCATCAATCGAATCAATGATGCCATTATTATTTCGGTCGCTATCTTCGTCGTTGGTGCCTGTCTGAAACCAAAATTTCATGTCATCTCGTTTCGGACCTTTGGCAACTATCTCGTGCATTAAACGATGCGCATCGGGATTCTGCTGTGAGAAGGCTTTCGATCGCCACCACAGCGCACCAGAAAATACGCCTACTTTTCCAAAAATATCACCATGATTCCAAGCAATATCCATTGCCGATAAACCACCCAAAGAGAATCCAGCAATGCCTTGTTTTTGCTGTGCCGTCTCACAACGATAATGGCTCATTATATATGGTCTCAATTCACCGAGCAAAAACTTGGAATAAGACCACGCCTGACTACCCCGCCCAGCATAATCTGCCTGTCGTTGGACCCCATATTCTTGCATTCGGTCGGCGGCGTGAACAGCGACGATTATTAATTCTTCAATTTCTTTATTTTGGTAAAGTGTATGCAATGTCTTTGCTAACTGAACAGCCTCCATATCTTGTCCATCATTAAAAAACAGCACGGGATACTTTTTCTCCCCTGTCTCATAAGCAGGTGGCAAGTATACATCAAAACGAATTTTTCGCTTCAATTTTTTAGAATTCAGATTATTATACTGATGGATGGCTATTTTTTCACGTTCAACCAAAATAAATTTGGCTTTTCTATGAAAAAAATTAAAAAAATATTGTTTGACCTCTTTTAGCATTCAAGATGAATTATTTTCTAAAGGATACCTTCGCCAAATTCTGTTTGGAAAACGAAATTCGAAACGGTACTTTATTTAGAATTTTAAAATAGAAAATATGCAACCTACTGAAAATCAATGGGTTTTAATTTGCAAATATGCGTAAAAACGCCCTAATTTTGCGCTTGTTCTTAAAAAGTCAATTTTTTTTTGAAACTTTTTATAAATATCTTATAAACATTTCAAAAAGAATAATCCCTACCTTTAAATATAGTCTTTAGAATTTGGTTTTTAGTCGTTACAATAATAGCACTGATTCTAACTTGAATATAGTGCATTATCAAAGATTAAAAAGCAATAAATCAGAGCCTAATTATCTTTTAATTATGACGTACAAAAAAGAATATATTAAATGGCATTCGCCAATTTTGGGCAAAGAAATGGAAATGCTTAAATTTGGTCATGCAGGTCGTCCAGTTGTTATTTTTCCAACGACGATGGGTCGCTATTGGGAAGTCAGTGACCTTGGTTTGGTGGATTCTGCCAAATGGTTTTTGGAGCAAGGTTTAGTGCAAATTTATTGCCCGGATAGTATCAATGACATGAGTTGGTACAATAAGGAAATGCATCCTAAAACACGAGTTTACAACCACACCAAATACGATCAAATGTTGGTTGAAGAAGTGGTTGATTCTATTCGTCATAAAACGGGTTATGATAAATTGGTGATGGCAGGACCAAGTTTTGGAGGCTATCAAGCGGCTAATTTCGCTTTTCGTCATCCAGAGCGCGTAAGTCATTTATTTAGCATGAGCGGCTCTTTCAATATCAAATCTTTCTTGGACGGCTATTACGATTCCAACGTTTACTTCAACAATCCAGTTGATTACGTTCCAAGTTTGGACAATCCAGAATTGCACAATATGAAAATCATTTTGGGTACTTCTGAATGGGATATTTTGAAAGAAGACAACGAGCAGATGTCAGGTATTTTGAAGGCTAAAGGCATTGACCACTGGTTGGATATGCGTGGTTGGATTAAGCATGACTGGCCGTTGTGGAATGAAATGTTCCCACATTATTTATCTTTGTTGTAGTTATTGGTTATTCGTTGATTCGTTGATTGGTTCACATTTGTGGATGATTCCAGTTTTAGACGAAGTTGACCACGACTATTTTTTTTAAATAAATTATTTTGACAGTAATTTTAAAGCTAAAAGTTTTCTGTCATCAAAATAAAAGACTGATAATCAATTTTGGAAAGGAATTTTAAATAATTGCTTAGCCAATGACGAATCATCAGTCATGAATCACCACTAATATGAAAAAAATAGGCATCCTTTTCGGAAAAGAGCGCAGTTTTCCGCAAGCAATTGTAGAGCGTATCAATTCAAAAAATATCAAAGGTATCACCGCTGAACCAGTTAAGGTAGCAGAGGTTATGCAAAATAAAGCGACAGATTATGCGGTTATTTTTGACCGTATTTCTCAAGATGTTCCTTTCTATAGAGCATATTTGAAAAATGCAGCAGCGACGGGCACTGCGGTTATTAACAATCCATTTTGGTGGAGTGCAGATGAGAAGTTTTTCAACAATGTCTTAGCAGAACAAATTGGTGTTCCTGTACCCAAAACGGTAATTTTACCGTCCAAAGAACGACCAGATGACACCAGCGCGGATTCTTTCACCAATATGGAGTTATTGGATTGGGACAAGATTATTGATTACGTCGGTGGTTTTCCAATGTGGATGAAGCCTCACGATGGTGGCGGTTGGAAGAGTGTTTATAAGGTAGAAAGTTTGGAAGATATCTGGGAAGCATATAACGAAACAGAGCAGTTGGTGATGATGTTGCAAGAGGGTATTGAATTTGACAGTTACTTTCGATGCTACTGTATTGGTGGGAAATATATCCGAATGATGGACTACGAACCACGCAATCCTCATCACTTGCGCTATGTTGCTGATTTTAAAGTTGGCGAAGAATTGTTGAACACAATGCGCGACTATGTGTTGAAGTTGAATCATGGTTTAGGGTATGATTTCAACACCGTAGAATTTGCCATAAAAGATGGCATTCCTTATGCAATTGACTTCTGTAACCCAGCACCAGATGCAGACCTTAATTCTGTTGGCGAAGAGAATTTTGAATGGGTAGTAGAAAATGCAGCGAATTATGCAATCGAGCGGGCACAATCGCAAAAACCTGGTCAGGATAATTTGACTTGGGGTACCTTTGTACGCAACGGCGTAATGACAAATGCACCTGCACCTGCAAAGAAGCCTGCTGCCAAAAAAGCAGCTGTTAAAAAAGCGCCTGCAAAGCGCAAGCCGCAAGCAAAAAAAAGTCTTTAAAAGAAGATAGAAGTCAAACTATTTCATTGTCAGAAGTCAGATAGAATACGTTTAAAATCTGACCTCTGACAAGGAAATAGTCTAACTTCTGACCTCTTTCTATTTATCAATACTGGACTCACGATACACCTCCAAAAGAATCACCAGACACCGTGAATATAATTTATCTATGAAAAAATTACAATTAGCCATCCTCGATTTGTACGATGGCACACCCAATCAAGGAATGAGATGTATCAAGGAAATTGTTGACCAATTTTCAGGAGACATCGAATGGAAAGTATTTGATACGCGCGGGAAGGCAGAAATTCCTGATTTGGCGGCTTACGATATTTTTATCGGTACTGGTGGTCCAGGTAGTCCTCACGATGGTGATGGCGTTTGGGATGCGGCGTATTTTGATTTGATGCAGCGTGTATGGGAACACAATCAGCAAACGATTGAGGATAAGAAATTTATGTTTTTTATCTGTCATTCCTTTCAAATGGCTGTTCGACATTTCAAAATTGCGACTGTTAATCGTCGAAAATCTATGTCTTTCGGGACTTTTCCAGTTCACAAAACAGACTTTGGTAAGCGCGAATGGATTTTTGAAATGATGCCGACACCGTTTTGGATAGCTGATTTCAGAGATTGGCAGGTTGTGAAACCTGATTATGAGCAGTTGATGGAATTAGGTGCAAAAATTTTATTACGAGAAAAGATTCGTCCGCAAATTCCTTTGGAACGTGCGATTATGGGCATTCGTTTTTCTAATGAAATGTTTGGTACGCAGTTTCATCCCGAAGCAGACCCGGAAGGCATGCTGGTTCATTTTCAAGATGAAAAACGTAGGACAAATATCGAAGAAGAGCATGGTGTTGAGAAATACGATGAGATGATAAATGACTTACAAGACCCACAAAAAATTCCCCTGACACACTCAATGGTATTGCCGTTGTTTTTGAGAAATGCTGTAGAATCACTGCAAAAAGCAGTACTTATTTAATATGTAATGAAAAATTAAGAATGGAGAATGAAGAATTAGGCTGATGCAAAGTATTTTTAGCAGCTAATTCTTCATTCTTAATTTTTCATTCTTAATTTAAAAAAATGGTCTCCCATATTCGTCAAGCGTTTAACGCTAACTTTACTGACGCAAAATATCAGGCACTTTTACGCGATGTAGAAGCGGCTTGGAATCACCTGCCTCCTTTTAAAATTTGTGAAACGCCGATTTTCTTCGGTAAAGACATCCGAAAAAAGTTGTTTGATGCTTGCGAGCAAATCAGCGATGTTTTGGTACGTCCTGATTTCAAGGAATTGTCTAAAAATGCTTTGTTGAAAGGGCAAGTCGTGCCTAACGAAGATGACCATACCTTGTTCTTGCAAATGGATTTTGGCATCTGTGAAAATGAACATGGCAATTTGACACCGCAATTGATTGAGGCGCAGGGCTTTCCGTCGTTGTATTTTTATCAAAATTTATTAGCGGAACAATATCAGAAACATTTCGATATTCCTGATAATTATTCGCACCTTTTTGGCGGCTTGACTTCTGAAAGTTATTTAGAGTTGTTACGTAAAAATATTGTTGGGGATTCCAAAAAAGAGAATGTAATTTTATTGGAAGTTGAGCCGAGTACGCAAGCAACACGAATTGATTTTCACGGGGCGGAACATTATTTAGGTATCAAAACCAAGTGCATTTCTGATATTATAAAAATTGACAACGACGTTTTTTATAAAGATGAAACGGGTAAATTAATTCAAGTTGAGCGCATCGTCAATCGAGTGATTTTTGATGAATTAATTAAGCGGGATGATTTGAAACGACAGTTTTATTTTACGCAAGAGGCGAATGTGAACTGGGTCGGTCATCCAAACTGGTTTTTTAGAATTAGTAAGCATACCATGCCGATTTTAAAAAGTCAATATGTACCAGATTCTTTCTTTTTGAGTGAATTGCAAACGATTCCAACTGATTTACATAATTACGTATTGAAGCCGCTGTATTCCTTCGCGGGGTCGGGTGTGATTATTAATTTGAATCGCTATGATTTGGATATGATAAAAGACCCAGAGAATTATATTTTGCAACGAAAAGTAGCTTACGCACCGATTATCGAAACACCAGATGGCAAAGCGAAGTGCGAGGTTCGGATGCTGATGTTGTGGGAAAAAGGCGCGGCGCGACCACGGATTATTAATAACTTGACGCGATTGACGAAAGGGGAAATGGTGGGTGTGAAGTATAATATAGGTAAGACTTGGGTTGGTGGGAGTGTTGGGTTTTTTGAACAGTAGGTTATGGTTTCTATTGCGCTAATTAAGGAGGTTACTTAAAGTAACCTCCTTAATTTAACTCACCCAGATTGCAATATATTCCGATGTTTTAGAAAAAAATTGTACTATTGCCGTTGATAATTTCAGAAAATATAGGAGTATGACAAATGATTTTTCAAATAAAATAGAACGATTGGAGCTGGAAAATTTCACCTGCTTTTCAAAAGTGGTGTTTGAGTTTTCATCAGGCATCAATGTTTTTATTGGAGAAAATGGGACGGGGAAAACGCATTTGTTGAAGGTGTTGTATGCGGCAATGTTGGCGAATCGGGCTTATGAGGAGGTAGAAACAATAGAGAAAAATGGTATAACTTCTTCTTCAAGGGGTAATTTTTATATAGAATTATGGCAAGAAGTATTCCTTTTAATGTCTACAGAAATTAGAAGTAAATTTTCAAAATTAAAAAACACGGAGGATGTAAAAATAAAGTTAGAAATAGGGAATCAGTCATTTTTGACCAAAATAAAAGAGAATCACTTATGGACAGGTCCTACTTTTCAAAATATGAATAGACTGGACAGCCAACCTTTCTTTCTCCCGCCAAACGAAATGCTCTCCTGGTATCGCAGGTTCGTAAATATTTTCTAAAAATTCCAAATTGATTTAGATAGAACTTACCGAGACTTAGCCATTGCTTTAGGTGGAAACTTACTGGATAACAGCTATTTAGAAGAAGCACAAAAGCTAACAACGGAACTGGAAGAAGCGATTGGTGCAAAAATTATCAAGAAAGCGGATGGCAAATTTTGTTTCCAATTTAAAAATGGGAATGAAGTTTCGTCAGGGACAAATGCGCAAGGCATTAATAAATTAGGTCAAATCATTTACCTCATTCAATCGGGGGCGATAGATAAAAATACCATTCTTTTTTGGGATGAACCTGAAGCGAATTTAAATCCAAAATACATTTTAAAAGTTGTTCAATTTTTGAAAGTGCTGGCAAATGCAGGCTGTCAAATATTCGTTTCTACGCATAATTATTTAGTAGCTTACGAGTTGTCTTTGATGTCAGAATATCGCGATGTGCAAGAGGATATTCCAGATATTAAGTTTTTTGGTTTGTATAAAAATGAAGCGGGAACGATTGTTAAAGAAGGAAAAACGATGCACGATTTGGATGATGACCCAATTTTAAATGCGCATTACGAAACAGGCGAAAAACTAACACAAAAACAACTTGAACAAGACCACCAATGACTATCACAGAAAGCAAACTTAAATTCGATTTTGCGGATGCGAATTGGAAAAATATCATCAAGTACCATGAAACGAAGACTTTTAAAAATTTAACAGCTGGGATTAAACATACAAAAGGCGTGGATTTTATAGGTATTTTAGAAGGAAAATCCTTGTGCATTTTTGAAGTTAAAAATTTCCGAACGCCTAAAGATGGAACGCGACCAAATCCAGATGATAGAGAAATGAAGTTGGAAGATGAGATTGCTCAAAAAGTAAGAGATTCCATTATTGGCATAGCCTCGGGCGCGAAGAATTCAACTAATGATAAAGCGGACTTTCAAGCAATGATACCTTTTTTTATAAATCAGAAATCCATTCAAATTATTTTCTGGTTAGAGGAAGATGAAATTATTTTAAAAAGTAAATTTTACAAGAAAAAATTGGATGCTCGTAAAAATAAATTAAAAAAAAACTCAAATGGTTGTCTTCTAATGTGCATATTTTGAATACGAAAAACAATTATTTTAAAGGATTGACCGTGAATTTTACGTGAATTTCTCCTTTCTAAAATGCTCCAAAATATAATACCCCGAAAACAAACCAAACATCAAATTCAATCCAAAAAATATCCAATTCGGTTCTAAATAACTATAAGCTGCAATCAAAATACTACCCGCCGTCAGCGCGACACTTCGCCGCAAAGTCCCCATTTTAAAAGCA
Source organism: Saprospiraceae bacterium (assembly GCA_047629355.1). GTDB lineage: Bacteria > Bacteroidota > Bacteroidia > Chitinophagales > Saprospiraceae > CAYUNA01. The sequence goes on from JBLHWU010000010.1 coordinate 34,717, forward strand.
TATCCAAAAGCAATGATGATTAAACCCAACACAAAAATAATGATTGTAGGGTCAGTGAATTCAAAGAGTGACCAAATGATAAGTCCTGTTCCTGCGACTGCTAAAATGGACGTTTTTAAACGGTCATTCCAAGTCGTCATCATTAGAATACAGGAGATGAGGACGAGTATTTCTAAGATTACGTAGAAGATTTTACCGTCATTTAAATATCCCAAAATAGCATACATCAACATCACCACCGCACCGATAGCAAAGAGCCAGTTTTTAATGGACTGCGTTGGTTTGGAGTTATCACCGCTGTCTTTCCAGGCTGCACCGACGACTAAAATGATAGAACCGATGATGCCAGTTAGTAAAATATAATTCATGTTGCTATTGCTATTGCTATTGCTTATTTCTTATTGAAAGAATAAAATTTTAAATGAATAAAGTAATAATGCGCATTGCCTGCGGCAGTGCGGGCGTTTTTCTAAGGGACAAAACAGTTTTTTACAAAACTATTTTTTCGCTCAAACACCCTTTCTCAAACACCCTTTCTCAAAAAGCATTAAAACTACACTTTTTTAACGAAACAATTTTTCGACCTTAGCAATACCTTCTGGCAAAGTGAAAACAATCACTTTATCACCTAGTTGTAACTGGAAATTTCCACCAGGAATCAGGCTATCTTCCCCACGAATCACCCCACCAATTAACGCCGTTTCTGGAAAGTGCAAGTCTTTCAATGCTTTTTTAGTCAATTGATTATTCTTGGTAATCACAAATTCAATCACTTCCGCATCTACACCATGCAAACTCGTAATCGCTTCCACCCGTCCTTTTCGCACATAGCGGAAGATATTATTCGCAGCAATCAATTTCATGTTTATCAAGGTGTCTACCCCAATATTCTGCGAGATGTGCGTATATTCCTTATTTTCAACTTGCGCTATGGTCTTGTAAACACCGTGATTTTTAGCAGTCAAACAAGCGATAATATTTGTCTCTGAATTATCCGTTAAGCCAATAAAAGCGTCCATCTCCTCTAGACCTTCTTCCATCATCAAGTCAAAATCATTAGCCTTACCGTGAATGACAAGGGTATTGTGAAGATTCGCCGCGAGAAGCTTGCAGCGTTCTTTATTTTTTTCTAAAAGGGTAACGCGATAGTCATTTTCAAGTAAGCGAGCGGTTTCATACGCCAAACCAGTACCGCCAATAATCATGATTTTTTTTACAGATTTTTGCGGTTTATTGCCGCCAACAAATTGCTCAATGCGGTCAATGTTACTTTTGTTGGTAATGAAATAAATATGGTCATTGTGCCGTAGAACGTGGTTACCGCGAGGAATAATCGTACGATGTCCCCGCAGAATCGCGATAGGACGAAGGGACAAATCCGTTTTCATTTCTGGAAAATCCATCAACCGCATATTCAGTAGTGGCGAACTATTGTTTAAAGTCATACCTGCTAAAGAAATCTTTCCATCTTCAAAATCAAAAATATCGGTAAAAGAACATTTCTTAATCAATCGTTGAATCTCTTTGGAAGCCAATTGTCGAGGAGAAATTACGGAATCGACACCCAATTGATTGAAAGTTTCACGGTGTTCACTGGTAAGGTATTCATCATTTCTTACGCGGGCAATTGTTTGTTTAGCACCCATTTTTTTTGCCAAAATGGTGGTTATCAAATTGGTCGATTCAGAAGTGGTGACCGCAATAAACAACTTTGCCGAAGCAACTTGTGCATCTTTTAAGACCGCAATTGAAGTTGAATCACCTGTTATCGTCAGCACATCCAAATGCGTGGCGGCGTAGTCTAACACATCTTGATTGTTATCAATTAAGATAATTTCCTGATTTTCGTAACTCAACAATTCTGCTAAGTGAAACCCCACATCTCCCGCACCAGCAATGATGATTTTCATAGATATTTATTTTATTTTTTTTGGAGCATTAAAAAAAACGTAAAGATAAGTAGGTGACCGTAATTATTGGGTTGAAAACGATTTTAATCTAAGAAAGTTAAATTTTCATTGAAAAAATAAGATTGGTTGCCTCTTGAAAATTTGCTAGTTTTGCACTTTCAAATTTTAAAAATCAACTCAATGGCACACGTTATTTCGTTTACATTTAATGCTTTTTCAGAAAATACTTACTTGGTTGTCGATGACCGTACCAAAGAATGTGTCATTTTTGATCCTGGTTGTTTTGACCAAGGAGAGAAAGAAATTTTGAAGACGTACATTGAAAAGGAAGGTTTGAAGCCCGTTCGATTAATCAATACGCATTGCCATTTAGACCATGTTTTTGGGAATAAATTTGTGAGCGAGACTTTTAATTTGCCCTTAGAAATTCACCAAGGAGAGTTAATTGTATTAAAATCAGCGATCCAAGTAGCCACGGCTTATGGCTTGCCGACGCCAGAGGAATCGCCAGAACCTGGTAGTTTTATCGAAGAAGGCGATGAAATCGTGTTTGGAGATACAAAATTGACAGCAATTTTTACACCCGGTCATTCGCCTGCGAGTTTGTCGTTTTATTGTGAAAAAGATGCGTTTATTATTGCGGGGGATGTATTATTTCAAGGGAGTATTGGGCGGACAGATTTGCCTGGTGGTAATTTTGATACTTTAATTAATGTGATTAAAACGAAATTTTTGACCCTTCCTGATGAGGTGAAAGTCCATTCAGGACATGGACCAGCGACGACGATTGGACATGAAAAAGCGCACAATCCATTTTTGCAATAAAAGAAAAACGGCTCACGATGTACGATATCGTGAGCCGTTAATCATAGCCTATCCAAATTTACTTCTTCAGTAAATCACGGATTTCAGATAATAAATCTTCTTGGCTTGGACCTGCTGGTGCAGCAGCTTCCTCTTTTTTCTTCATATTATTGATACCTCTCACCAATAGGAACATGATGAATGCAACGATAATGAAGTCAATGGTAGCCGTCAAGAAATCACCGTAGAGAATAGCAACTTCTCCAGTCAATTCACCCGCTTCGTTTAGCGTTCCAGGCTTCATAACGTGCTTCATTTTTGAGAAATCGGTGTTGAAAATCATCCCGATAAGCGGCGAAATAATTCCTTGTGTAAAGGAGGTGATTACTTTTCCAAAAGCAGCACCCATGACGAAAGCAACGGCGATATCCACCAAATTGCCTTTCATCGCAAAATCCTTAAATTCTTTAAACATAATAATCGTTTTGTTAAGTAATAAAAATTGTAGATTGAATTAAGTAATCGACCAAAATTAATGATAGTTTTTAGAGCTATCTTTTTCCGCTATTTTTCCTTAAAAAATCATTCAATAACGTCGGCTATTAAAGGATTTTTTAAGAAAAACTATCAAAAAAACCTTAGCCCTAAAATTCTATCCTTAATTATGGTCGATTACTTATAGTGTATTTATAGTTGGAGTTCTCCTCAAGAAGGAAGAACCCAATTTACTAAAAAGTAATTAGTTTTATGAGAAATTTGTTAGCGAAAGGTTAGATTTTAGCTTAAATCCATATTTTAGACAAAAAAAGACCGCTTAGGTCACATTTTTCATCTTTTTAAAAGATAAAATTTGTAATTATTTCGAATAAATAGAATGTGTAGAATTTTAGTTTGTATTTATTGCATATTTTAAATTTTTATATTTGAACGGATTTGTAACTTCGTTGAAACAATTTTGTCCGGTGTATTCAGGAAATTGGAAGAAGGGAATCATCAAAATCACATCACTTAGTTTGATTTTGTTGGGATTCTTTGGACAACTCAACGCGCAAATCAGCGTCAACATTGAATATGCCTCCCAGCAATGCTCCATTTATGGAACCGCTGATGCTACCGCCCAAGTTTTCGGTGGAACGCCCCCTTATTCCTATCAATGGAGTAACGGCTCGACTACGCAAACTATTACTTAGGGGGTACGAACGTATGCTGTAACCGTCACCGATGCTTCCGCAACGGTAGGTTCAGATACCAAAAACTTAGTTGCACCACCTGAACTGGTTTTGGTTTTAGAAGGTGCAGACGGAGACTGTTATCAAGGCAATAATGACTTGACAGCGATGGTTTCTGGTGGTGTTGCCCCTTATAGTTATCAATGGAGCAATGGTAGTTCTTCGCAAGTTGTTTATAGTCCAACTACTGGCTATTATTTTGTGACAGTAACGGATGCTAATGGCTGTTTTAAAGTCGATGGCAAAGCGGTTTCAGAAGCAATGCAAGCAGTTTTAGTCGGTAATGGCGTAACTTGTTTTCTTGCTTGTGATGGGAGTATAACCGCAACTGTAACGGGTGGACAAGGACCTTTTACCTATTTTTGGGACAATGGAAATTACCCGAATTCTGCCATTCAAGTAGTAGCAGATGTCGGTATTTATAATATCACCATCACCGATTCGAACGGCTGTACGACAACTGGACAGACATCAGTTGATTCTCCGCCGCCAGTCGAAGCGAGCATTACTTTGGATAATCCATGTGATGATACAACTTCGGGCACCGTGCAAGCTACGGGTGAAACACCTCCTTACACTTACTTTTGGAGCAATGGTCATCTCGGTCAAACGCACGATTACCTAACTACAGGACAACATAAAGTGACTATTACGGACGTCAATGACTGTACGCAAGAGGCGATTACTTACGTTGCACCTTCGGATATGGCAATTGCGGTAGTGGCACAAGAAGCAGATTGTTCTGGTGGTAACACTGGAGCCACTTCGTTGAATATGACAGGTGGTTCGGGTACGGCAGAATATCTTTGGAGTAATGGTCAAACTGGCCCAACGGCAACAGATTTGACACTAGGAACTTATTCTGTAACCGCAACTGATATGGCTTCTGGTTGTGAACGGTATGAATCTTTTGATATTGAAACTTCAACAGGTTTAGAATTGACGGCATATCCTGAAATGATTGATTGTGATGAAAATGGCGGTACAACTAATATTTCTGTTTTGGGTAGAAATGCGCCTTACACTTTTGAATGGAGTGATGGTCAAAATACGCAAGAAGCAGTTGATATGCAGCCCGGCGAATACACGATAAGTGTCGGATGCAAGCGGTTGTACAGGCGAGGCATTGGTATAAATGGAAGAAATGAACACTATTGAAGCATCAATGATGTCGGTATCTCATTTCATGTGTGACAGCGAGGGCGGTTCTGCGATAGTCTCGGCAACGGGCGGCGCAGCACCTTATACTTTTGAATGGAACGGTCAGTTTATTGCTGAACTAACTAAAGAGAATTTGAATCTGGGTATGAACACCGTTATCATTCACGATGCCAATGGTTGTAAAGAAACCATCGAATTTGAGATCATGGACGAATCCATGGAATTGATGGCGGAAGTGATGAGCGAAGGTTGTCTGGGTGAAGCGAGTGCAATTGTGCAAGCGCACATTATGGGCGGTGGTGAAGCACCTTATTCTTATCAACGGAGTAACTGGTAAACGACGCAAGTTTCTGAAAATATGCCAGTCGGCTTCCACATCGTAACCGTAACGGATGGGAATGGTTGTGCGGAAAGCATAACAATTGAAGTGCAGCCTGTTCCAGGAATGGTGATTGCAGTAGATATCACTTGAACGGCTTGTGATGGTGCAGCTACTGGTGCAGCTACGGCAGAAGTAATGTCTGGCGGTGTTGGTCCTTACTCATTTGAAAGCAGTTTGCTAGGGTGGTCAGCAATTTTTCAAGAAAGGAAATGTGTCGGTTTTGAGATAGAAAGAATGTAAAAGAACATGGTGATTTTCAAAATCACCATGTTCTAATATGAGGAATCACGATATTCTACTTTAGAAATTAACTGGTTATAAAATAAAGAAGGGCAATCTTGGAGACGAGGTTGCCTTTTTTTTAGGTTAAAAATTTCTACATTTGCTCAATGAAAAACCAAATATCACTTACTGCCTTTTTTCTAAGTTGTATCTTCATTTTCTAAGTTGTATCTTCATTTTCTTAGTTGCGATGAATCCTCCACGTTGGCAAGGAGAGGGTAGTAATGCAACGCTCTCTTGGGATGTGAATGGCTATTATTTGTACTTACAGGCTTTTATCATTCATCAGGGCGAGGGGACGTTGGCATTTAAGGAGGAAATGGTAGAAAAGTACGCGCCGATTCCTGAGTTCTTCAATGCCTATCCGATTGATAACGGTAATTATATTATCAAATATTCCGCTGGTTTATCGATTCTGTATCTGCCTTCTTTTTTAGTTGGTCATTTTCTCGCTTGGGCTGGAGGTTATCCGATGGATGGTTTTTCGAGACCTTATCAGGCAGCTATTTATATTGGCAGTATTTTTTTTATTCTAATAGACTTTATGAATGGCGACTCTGGATAATTCGCAAACTATTGATTATCAATTATTTGCAATTCTAAAAAAGCTACTCATTCATAAAGTTTAATAGGTCTTTGGTATTGCCGAAAAAATATCTTGCAGGTTTTTAGTGACAAAACTACGGCTATTACCTTGTTGCTGCTGACTTTGGGAACTAACTTTTTGCTGTATAGTAGTTGGGATGCGGCAATGACACACGGGTATTTGTTTGCCTTGATTTCCTTTTTGATTCACAATACAATAAAGTGGTATAAATACTCTAATTTTAAATATAGCATTGGCATAGGATTGTGCATCGGTTTAGCGACATTGACGCGACCTACCGAAATAATAATTGGAATAATGCCTTTTTTGTGGGGGGGGTGTGAAGTCTTTTAAAAGCCGACTAAAATTATGGGAGCAGCATTTTCCGAAACTATTATTGATAGCTGCAATTGTGGCGTTAATCGTTTCAATACAGTTGATTTATTGGAAGGTCTATTCGGGAAATTGGATAGAATATAGTTATCAAGACCAAGGCTTTAGTTGGCTACATCCACACTTCTGGGATTTTACATTTTCTTACCGAAAGAGGTGGCTTCTTTATACACCGATGATGACTTTTGCGTTGGTTGGGTTTTACTTTTTATTCAAAACATATCGTACTATTTTCTGGGTGTCCTTTACGTATTTTCTGCTTCATTTCTACATCGGTGCTGCCTGGGATATATGGTGGTAGCTTTGGACAGCGGACAATGGTGCAATCTTATGCCGTATTGGTTTTTCCTTTAGCGGCGTTTGTGGATTTTATCAGTCAAAAAAAGTGGCTATTGCATCTAACTGTGCCGATAGTTTTATTTCTGATTTGGTTAAATGTTTTTCAAACTTGGCAAACGCACGAGCCATATTTATTTGAAGCAGAAAATATGACAGAGGCTTATTATTGGCGGGTTTTTGGAAAAACGAAACACATTCTAGGAGATAGGTTCTTATTAGATATGGATACTGATTTTAAAGGAGAAAGGAAGGAGGTGGTAAAAATTTTAATCGAAGATTTTGAAAACTTAAAAGATACGACCAATTTAACTTCTGACTTTGCTCAGTCAGGTCAATATGCAATTTATGTCAGCCCAAGCAAGGAGTTTTCTCACACTACCTCTATTGATAAAACACCTGAAATAGCTAGTAAAAAATGGATTAGAATAAAAGGTTCGTTTTATATCTTCTGCAAAATCTGGGATATATGGAAGATGCCTCAATTGTCGTTAAGAATTGAGAATAATAATAATAATAAAATTGTGGATATCAAAGCGCTTAAACCTGGTAGGGTTCTGGAAGGCGGTCAATGGAAAGATGTTTGGATGGATGTGGATTTGTCAAATTATGAATATGATGGATTAAAAATTTATTTATTTTCTAATGAAAAATCCCATCCAATGTATATGGATGATTTAGAAGTTGAAATTTATAATGATTAAAATGAGTCAAAACAATACAATACAAACGCTGTTTATTGTGGTGCCTGTTTATAATGAAGGAGAAACCATTACCCGAATCTTGGACAAATTGCAAGCTGTTCAGTTGATAAACGGCATCAATAAGGAAATTATTTTAGTCAATGATACTTCTACGGATAACTCAAAAGAGGTGCTGTTACATTATATTGATACCGTAGAAAATCAGGTGATGAAATACTTTGAACATCCTGTCAATAAAGGAAAAGGGGCTGCTTTGCATACAGGCATTGCCAGCGCAACGGGCGATTTTATCATCATTCAAGATGCTGATTTAGAGTATGATCCGGAAGAGTTTAATAGGTTTTTGCAACCTATTTGTTAATGATTTTGCAGACATCGTTTATGGTTCTCGATTTATGGGAGGCAAACCGCATCGGATTTTATTTTTCTGGCATTCTATCGGCAATAAAATTCTGACTTTTATTTCTAATGCCTTCACCAATCTGAACTTGACAGATATGGAAACTTGCTATAAAATGTTTCGGGCTGATATCATCAAATCGTTAGTTCTTAAAGAAAACAGATTTGGGTTTGAACCAGAAGTTACGGCGAAAATTGCACGGATTCCCAAGATTAGAATTTATGAAGTAGGTATTTCTTACTATGATCAAACTTATGAAGAAGGAAAAAAAATAAACTGGAAAGATGGTTTTAGAGCCATTTATTGTATTTTGAAGTATAACTTATTTCGATAAAATCAGATTTACTTTATCATGTAAAAACCTCCACCTCCTCGTGATACTTCCGTGATACCTTCCTTCTTACCTTTGCCCCATAATTTAAACACTTTCACTGTTCAAACCTTTTAATAAGGGAAACGTAGAAACTTTGGTGATAAGTTTAGTAAACTTGATTCAAAGCACAATTTCAATTCTATCACAAAAAAGAAATTTCAATGAGACAATTAGTAATAGTATTAGCCATCTTCAGCATGACAACAATGGCCTGCAGTCAATCTTCTAAAACCAAGAACTCAGCCGATAAAATGTCCTACATCGTTGGTGACGCTGACCGAGGGACGCAAGAAATTACTAAATACATCAAAGACAAAGGCTACGAAAGATACAGCGTAGCAACATTTGCAGGTGGCTGTTTTTGGTGTACCGAGGCAGCATTAGACCGCATCGAAGGCGTGGTAGATGTCATCAGCGGCTATGCAGGTGGCGTGACGAAGCATCCAACTTACGAGCAAACGGGCACTGGACGCACGGGACATACTGAGTCGATTCAATTGTATTTTGACTCTGAGGTGGTGAGTTACGAGGTCTTATTGGCAGTGTTGTTTGTATCCCACAACCCGACGCAGGCGAATGGGCAAGGCAACGACATTGGTCCAGAATATCGGTCAGCGATTTTTTATCACAATGACGAACAAAAAGCGGCGATTTATAAAGCCATTAAAACCTTGAATGAAACGGGTGGAATGGGCAAGCCGATTGCGACGGAAGTGGCGCCGTACAAAGAGTTTTGGGTAGCAGAGGAGTACCATCAAAATTATTATGAATTGCATCCTGAAAATAGCTATGTCCGCAATGTGAGCAAGCCGAAAGTGGAGAAAGTGAAGAAGGTGTTTAAGGATATTTTGAAAGAGAATTACGGTAGGAAATGATGAATGGTAAACGATGAATTTTTATTCAAGCGTTTGCTACGTGCTATTGGATACTTTTTTAAATAATTGTCCCTAAAAAACGGGGAAAGAGCTTAAAAAAGGTGACTTTTGTGGCATTATTTAAACTTAATACTTTCGATAAATAATGAATAATTGAAAAGGAACGGATATATTTTTTCAGGCATCAAAAATATACAAATATTCCTTATTGGAAATTTATCATTCATCATTTATCGTTCATCATTTAACAACCCGTCATGATTCAACCCGGAATTTTCAATTTATTAACTGCCAAACGTATTGCCCCACCAGGCATGTACCTCGTCGATGAAGAAGATACGGAGGTCTTGTTGCCGAATAAATACATCCCTGAGGATATGTTGATTGACGACGAAATTAATGTGTTTATCTTCTTTGATTCAGAGGATAGAATGACGGCGACGACGATAAAACCAAAGATTGAACTGCATCAATTTGCGGGCTTGACCGTGAAAGACATTACGCCATATGGTGCATTTATGGATTGGGGCTTGGAGAAAGATTTGCTGATTCCGTTTTCTGAACAAGACCGACGGATGCAACGAGGCTCAACGTATTTGATTTTCTTGTATTTTGATGAATCGACTGACCGTTTGGTCGGCACGAGTCGGGTGAGTAAGCAGTTGGAACGCGAGGAGGTTGAGTTGAAACAAGGTGATGAAGTGGAATTGTTATTGGGGGACGTAACCGATTTGGGTATCAAAGTTATTATTGATAATAAATATGATGGCTTATTGTATCATGGCGAGATTTTTAAAACGCTGCAATTGGGCGAGCGTCGAACGGGCTATGTAAAAACGGTGAGAGAAGATGGAAAAGTCGATGTGAGTTTAGAGAGACAAGGCTATCAAAATGTCGAACCGAACGTTCAAAAAATTCTAGATAAACTAAAACAGAACGGTGGATTTTTGCCGCTACACGATAAAAGTACGCCTGATATGATTCAGCTGCACTTAGAAATGAGTAAGAAAACATTTAAAAAAGCGATAGGAGCGTTGTACCGGGAGAAGGTGATTCGACTGGAAGGGAAGGGGATTCATTTGAATTAGATTTACCTAAAAAATATGTTGAGCGTTCAAAACATGGTGATTTTTAAAATCACCATGTTTTTTTATTTAATCAATGCCGATAAGCAGAAATCGCCTGCGCTTTCTCCACCAATTCTAAAACGCTCCACAATACCCATTTTATCTTTCCCCACACTGTTCAAAACCCAGATTTCCATTCTTTTAATAGGTAAGTACTTGGACACAATTAATCGAACATCTAAGAAGTATCTGTTTCCGTTATTTTTCTCTAAAAAATACTTCAATAAACTGAAAACTCAACAGATTTTTAGGGCAAACGCACCAAAGTAATGTTAGAAAAAAAGAGCATCTTGCACACAAAATTACAAATTTATGCAAGACCAGATATCATCTATATTTTCTAGCGTTGAAGACCCCCGTGAAACAGGCAGATG
>JBLHWU010000011.1:0-45483 GCA_047629355.1 Saprospiraceae bacterium
TTTAAATTCGCCATCTACCGCAAATTCAAGTACCCAACCGCAGCCATCTAATGCTGGGTTGCCTAAGTCCCGAACAACTGCTTCCGTAGTAATTTCGCAAGCACCTTCCGTGAAATTCACACCTTCACATTCTGCAAAACAGAAGTTGGAATATTGGTTGCCATCATCTCCACACACCGGTTGAAAAATTTCAATACAAGCACAATCTAGTGAAGCATCATCGTCATTATTGCAACTAAATAAAAACAATGTGAGGCAAATTATAGGAAGTATTTTTACTATTTTTTTCATGGTATTGATTTTTATTTTTTTAGAACATAGATGAATCTATCAGGAAAGACGGAGCGCGCATTTGAAAAGGTTGGGTATGTTAGTAAATTAAGGGAATTGGTGAAAAATAATCTACCCACTCTGACTCGTTCTTTTCCATTTAAGAAACCTAAAAAAAATTCAAATAACCAGTTATGCTCGCTTTTTTTAAATTCTTTAAATAAAAAAATAGCTGCGTCATCTTGGGCAGCTTATTTATTACAAACTCCCTAACACATATTGAAAAGAAAACACGTCCCTTTTACTTCTTTAAAAAATGTTCTAAATTATTGGTCTAAAAAACAAATTTTGTTAATTTAGCGGCTCAATCCGTTTAATGAAGAATTAAAAGTGTAAAATTAAGAATTTATAAAAAGGGACCTTATTAGAGTAACAACTGTTCATATAGCGAGATTGAATTGACGATTTTAAATTAAGAAAAGAACATACAAATGAACCTCACCACCGCTAAAGAAGCCTTAAAAAAGTATTTCGGTTACGACTCTTTTCGTCCCATGCAGGCGGAAATTATCCAAGCTATTTATGATAAGAAAGATTCCCTTGTGTTGATGCCAACGGGAGGTGGAAAGTCGATTTGCTTTCAGATTCCTGCGGTGACTTTGAATGGGGTCTGCGTAGTGATTTCACCGTTGATTTCGTTGATGAAAGACCAAGTGGAAGCCTTGCGCGCGAATGGAATTCGGGCGGCTTTTTTAAATAGTTCCTTAGCTTATGAGGAATCTCGACAGGTGGAAGATGACTTATTTAATAACAACTTAGACCTAATATATGTGTCGCCAGAGAAGGCCTGTTCGATGGAATTTTTGCCGCTGTTGAAGAGTTTGAATGTGAATTTGATTGCGATTGATGAAGCGCATTGTATTTCGAGTTGGGGGCACGATTTTCGACCAGAATATACGAAGATTAAGTTTTTAAAATCGCAATTCCCCAATACGCCGACAGTAGCATTGACAGCGACGGCAGATAAAATGACGCGGAATGACATCGTGAAGCAAATGGAGCTAGAGAACCCAGAGATTTTCATTGCTTCTTTTGACCGTCCAAATTTGAGTTTGGAAGTGCGTCCTGGGCGAAATCGCTTGCCGCAAATTACAGAATTCATTAATTCAAAACCCAATCAGCCAGGTATTATTTATTGCTTAAGCCGAAAGAATACGGAGCAGGTTTGCGCCAAATTATTGGACTTGGGCATTGACGCAGATTTTTATCACGCAGGGATGCCTTCTGGCGAGCGGGCACGGGTGCAAGAGCGATTTATTAAGGATGAGACGCAGGTCATTTGCGCTACGGTTGCCTTTGGAATGGGAATTGATAAATCGAATGTGCGTTGGGTGATTCATTATAGTTTACCGAAAAATTTAGAGGGCTATTATCAGGAAATTGGTCGTGCAGGACGGGACGGTGTAAAAGCAGAAACATTGCTTTTTTACAGTTTTGGAGATGTAGTGACGTATCGGAAATTTATTGATGATGCGGAAACCAACCAATATACGCAAATCAAGCATTCGAAACTCAATCGGATGTATCAATACGCGACGGCAGTGTCTTGTCGTCGAAAAATGTTGCTCAATTATTTTAATGAAAATATGCGGGAGGATTGCGGCAACTGTGATGTTTGCAACAATCCACCGACCGTAATTGATGGGACCGTTATTGCGCAAAAAGCCTTGTCTGCCGTTTATCGGTTGCAAGAAAAAGTGGCGACGGGGATGTTGATTGATGTTTTGCGGGGTTCGGCACGAGCGGATATTATGCGATTTGGCTATAACAATATTAAAACTTACGGGGCGGGGCGCGATATTTCAAAGTTTGATTGGCAAAATTATTTTGAGCAATTGTTGAATCAAGGTTTTGTGGAAATTGCTTATGATGATTTTAATAAAGTAAAACTCACGGAATCGGCAAAAGCGGTACTTTTTGAAGGGCAAACAGTACAAATGGTTGAGCCAGAAGCCATTAAGAAAAGACAAGAGGAAGAACGCGAAAAAGCATCGCCGAAACGCATTAAATCTGGTGATCGTCAGCGGGTTAGAGATGAATTATTTGAGCACATTCGCATCATTCGTCTGGATATTGCACGAAAGAAAGGGGTGCCGCCATACATTATTTTCAACGATGCTACGCTGGAAGAAATGGCTGCCGAACGTCCCCATAATATGGAGGAAATGATGAAGATTAGCGGAGTTGGTGAAGCAAAATTGAAGGAATATGGTCGCGTATTTTTAGATGGCATTCAAGATTTTTTGGTGACGAAAAAAGGGGAAGGCGTGAAAGTTAAAGGCGTGACTGTTTTGGAAACCATGCAACTCTATCGGCAAGGATTGACGCCCGAAGAAATTGCGGAACGGAGAGCGTTAAATCCTGTTACGGTCATGGGACACTTGGCAAAAATGTACGAAAAAGGGGAGAATGTTGTAATCAGCAAATTTGTGAATAAAGCAGAGATTAAGATGGTTTTGGATTGTCTGCAACATTTGGAAGAACCTTATAAGATGAGGGAAATTTTTGAAATGTTGGATGAGGAATTGCCATTTGAGAAGATTCGGTGGGCATTGGCTTATTATAATCGAAAGATGAAAGGGACGGTGGAAATTTAGATTTTTTAAAGGAAGTTTGAGGGGCAAAAGCGGTTTTATAACCATCGTTTTTGCCTCTCAAGAATCTCTCTTGCGCTACCGCAGCTAGCGCGCAATATTTTTTCAGCATTACTCCTTGGATTTCACCTTAAAACTCCACGTTATCTCCACTCGTGCCATTTCCAATCCACCCTCATTTCTTCCTATCGAAATCATCTGAACTTTCTGCCCTTCTCCTGTCGCAACTGCGCGCTCAACGACTCCAGTAATCAACTCGCCATCTTCACAAGTAAAGGTAATTTTGCCCGTCGCTTTTTTAGAAAAAGTTGCATGAAAATCAACGACATACATCGATGTTTTTTCTTTAAACCCTGCCAATACTAAGCTCGCCAATGTGCCAGTTGAAAGCTCTGCTGCTCCTGACAATGCGGCAAAATACGTTGATTTATAAGGATTTGTTCCACGCCAAGTGTAAGGAATTGTGACGGCACATTTTTCGAGCGTTACAGATTTGATACGTCCACCCCACCACAACATGGAGGGTAGCTTTGCCAGCATATAAAACCACGTCAAAAAAGGATTATTCATCTGCTTAAGTAACTTCTGAACTCGTGGTGAGCTTGCATTGAATTTCATGATTGCTGGTGCAGTATTCGACATTTCTAGCTATTTTTTTGTAAAAAATCAAATTTAACGAATGTTCGTTGAACCAGCAAAAAATCGAATGATTAACCAGCCAAAACGAATAATTGAAAAAGCAGAACGCTTACTCTTTGGCTATTGAAAACTAAAGATTCGAGTGCTATTTTTATGGAGCAAATTAGTTCTTAACATTGTCAATTCGGTCAAAAGTGATTGAAAAAACAGTTTTCCTTGGATTTTTGGATATTTAGACGTTTGGATTTTTAGAAATCGCTAACGCTAAACGTCCGAATCTCCAAATTTTAAATTTTTAAAAATCCATCTTATGAAAAATCTCCTATTAAAAATGCTGGAAACACCGGCAACGATATTGGTTTTTTTGTGCTTGATTCTGTTGTTTTCGATGTGTAGTGCGGTGTAATTACGCCAATTTCACCAACGCAAAAATCACCGCTGCAATCAACAAAATTTCCAATATATTCCCCAAAAACTTATCCTTTATCTTCAGATTAATGGTCACCAAAACCGATACCAACGCTGCCGTTGGCAAAAAGAAAAGATTCGATTTCATCAAACCATCTGTCAATACTTTGAAGTCAATATCCGCTGCTTTCGAGTGAATAAATAAGAAGACAGCATAGGCAATAAACCCGCCAATACTAATCAATAAACCTACTAAAATCAACTTCAGCGCATTCATACTTGAACTCAAACTGTTGGCACTTCGCACGCCTGTACTCACCATTAACCACAATGCCAGAAGTCGTAATCCGACCTGAATATCGTCTGCCCATCGAGGAAACCATTCGGCAATAGGGTCTTCTAAAAAATAAATCAAGGCAAATAAGCCGCCTAATAATAATGCGGTAATAATTGGGGTAGTCAACATGACTTTTCCTTCCTTTTGCATAGTTCGATTGTTTCGTTTGTTTTAATTAATTCGATTGGCTCGATTGACTGCATCATCGAGTTAATCGAAACAATCGCAGCAATCAAATCAATGTTTTTCGCTTTCTTTGTGCCAAAATAAATCAATCATGCGGATAATTATTCTTTTTTGCTGTTTTTTTATAACAATGCCTTTGTTTGGGCAGGATTTTGGCGCAAAAAACAAGGCTTTGGGCTTTGGTTTGGGGATTCCATTTTCCAATACAACTTTGCCAGAAGGTCGGAAATATATCCCGTATCAACTCCTCGGTTATTATACCTTGCACAATTTTTCGAAAAAGAAAAAGAATAATTTTTGGCTCTACGTCGAACCGCAATGGGTGCTGGTGTTTTACGACCCAAAGCATGATTTTGATATGGAATTTGGTGCGAATTTGGGTATAAAATATGAGTTCAATTTTGGTAAAACGACCTTATTGACGGCAGCAATTGGCGCTGGCCCGCATGTCATCTCTGCTGTGACGACCGACCAATACCGTGGTTTTATTTTTTCAGATAATATGGAAATTGGTATTCGACAGTTGTTTAAAAATAGCGACTGGGAAGTTCATTTGAAAGCAAGGTGGCGCCACATTTCTAATGCAAATTTGAAAAAGCCGAATGATGGAATCGATACATATTTGATTGTTGTGGGTGTAGCGAAGCAACTTACGAATTAACTCAATCGGCTTGATTCATTCGATTGACTCGATTTTGCTACTAATTGAAATAATCAATCAATAAATCTTTTCGTCAAATCGCCATAGCCATCTATCCGTCGGTCTCTAAAAAACGGCCAAATCCGGCGCACATCCTCTGTTCGCTCCTTATCAATTTCAATCACCGTCGCTTCCTCTTTTTTATCAGAAGCGGAGTATAACAATTCTCCTTGCGGTCCTGCCACAAAGCTCTGTCCCCAAAATTGAATTCCATCTGTCACGCCCGACCAATCTGGTTCGTGCCCTACTCTATTCACCGAAATTACGGGAATTCCATTCGCAATCGCATGACCTCGTTGAACCGTTTGCCAAGCATCGAATTGACGTTTTTGCTCGAAAGCAGAATCAGAAAATTCGTAGCCAATCGCAGTTGGATAAATCAACATGTCGGCACCAGCCATTGCCATCAGGCGTGCTGCTTCGGGATACCATTGATCCCAACAAACGAGAACACCCAGTTTGCCAACGGAAGTTTGAATTGGCTCAAAACCGAGGTCGCCAGGTGTAAAATAGAATTTCTCATAATAAGCGGGGTCGTCAGGAATGTGCATTTTTCGGTATTTCCCAGCGATTGAGCCATCTTTTTCAAAAACAACAGCTGTGTTATGATATAAACCAGCCGCCCTTTTTTCAAAGAGAGAAACAACTAAAACTACCTCATTTTTACGGGCAGCTTCACTAAAAACGTCCGTCATTGGTCCAGGGATTGGGTCGCCCAAATTAAACTTATCTACATCTTCGACCTGACAAGGATAACGGTCTGTATGCAATTCTTGCAAGACTACCAATTCCGTACCTTTCGACGCACAAAATTTGATGGCTTTTAAGCTTTTTTCTATATTTTCGTCCCGATTATCCGTACACATCTGTTGGACGATTCCTACTTTTAATTTCATTTTTTGAGTTGCGGGTTAAAAGTTTTGCGAGTTATGGAAATTGCATGGTCACACAATGCAATGAACCGTGCTGCAAAATTAATGGTTTACAATCAATTCCAAGCACTTTTCGAGTCGGAAATGCCTTTTTTATTTGTGCTAAAGCCAACTCATCTTGTGGAACATCGTAGGTTGGAACAAGAACTGCGCCATTGACAATCAGAAAGTTAGCATAAGTCGCGGGTAAGCGGTCGCCGTCAGCATCGAAGCAAGCATCAGGCATAGGAAGGGCAATTAAATTATAGGGGTTGCCATCATCTGTTTTAAAATTTCTTAGTTCTTTGACCATTTCCTTTAAAGCCGTGAAATGTTCATCTGATTCGTCAGTACAAGCCACATAAGCAATCGTAGTTTCATTGCAAAAACGCACCAGTGTGTCAATATGTGAATCGGTATCGTCGCCTGCTAAGTAACCATTTTTGAGCCAAAGAACGCGTTTTGCCCCCAACCATTTCTTCAACTTTTTCTCAATCTCTTTTTGGTTTAAATGTGGATTTCGATTGGGCGAAAGTTGACATTGAGTCGTTGTTAAAATGGTGCCGCTCCCGTCGCTTTCAATACTTCCACCTTCCAGCACCAAGCCACGTTTGACGATTTTATCACTATTATAAACTGCTTTCGCAAATAACTTTTGAGTAATTAGATTGTCCTTATCTGCCGCAAATTTTAAACCCCAACCATTAAAAATAAAATCCAATACAACCAGTTTTTTATCTTCAAAAATGGTAATTCCACAGTGGTCACGCGCCCAGGTATCGTTGGAGTCGACCTCCACGAGACTCAATCGTTCTATTGGACAGCGTTTTAACAATAACGCAACTTTATCGATATTCCGACAACCCACCACCACTTTTTGAAATTCACAAATCGCCTCAATAATTTTCACAAAACAAGGAATGACTGTTGGTAAATGGTCTTTCCAATCCGATTTTTCATGTGGAAAAGTGATTTGAATAAAGGATTGAGGTTCCCATTCTGCGGGTAAGCGGCGAGTTTTGGACATTTATTTTAATTTGAAACTTTGAAACATAGTCTGACTTTGCAAATGACGGTATTTTTTATTATAAAAGAAGTAAAACAAGCATTTTGTTCAATTAAGTACCTGAACACAATTACTACGCGTTACTTAATACCCCTTTCTTATTTTCTCGATTAAATATCCACAATCCGAGAATAATTATCATACCACCAATCAATTGAGAAATCAAAATGGGTTCGCCAAAAAGGATGGCAATTAGGACCACAAAAAAAGGGATTAAATTCATAAAAAGGATCGTTTTAGTTGCGCCCAATTCTACAATACTTAGGTAAAATACGATGTAGCCCAATCCCGTTCCGAGGATGCCCATAAATACAATACTCCCCCAAAAATAGCCATCTGAAGGAAGTGGTGTCGTCAATATTTCAGGTAAACTACAAGCGATGAAAAGTAAGAAAGCCATTGTACAAGTCACCGTTGTCAGTAGGATAGAATCGACGTGTCCGAGATTTTTCACCACTACAATTTGTGCTAAAGAAAGGACGATACTCATTAAAACAATATACCCATCTCCTCCGGAAACTTGCAGGGCAAATAATTCGTTTAAATCACCTTTTACCAATAGAATGGTCACGCCTAAAATACTTAAAAATATAGAAAACCATTGCAAGATAGATAGCTTTTTTTTGACTAAAAAACGGGCAAATATCGCTGTAAAAACGGGGCTTGTGGCAATAATCAAGGAACCGTTGATGGGACTGGCAGTCAATAAGCCTTTATTGAAAAAATACATGGTAAGGAACGTTCCCAGAAAGGCAGTTAAAAACAAATACCACCATTCTTTTTTAGAAAAATAAAAGCGCAATTTCATCGTTTTTCTCTGTATCATCATACTGATGATAAGCACAATGACTGCAAATAAAAATCGCCACGCTGCTACGCCCATTGGTGAAAAATAAGCTAAGGCGATTTTGACAAAATAGAAATTTGCTGCCCAAATGAGCATCGTCAAAATGATAAGTAGTAGGACTATTTTTTTGCTCATTAATAGTGATGGTAAAATAAAAAAATGTTGATTGCTACCGTTCGTGAGCAATCAACATTTTTTGAAATAGGAAAGTTTTACATTGGATTTAAATAACAGTCATCCCGAGTTTTCTATTTGATAACATTCTGTGCTTTTCTAGGCGAAAAAGCTAAGTTATCCAGTAAAAATCCAAACTGCCGCGACGGGATTATAAAAGGGGGAAGATTTTAAAAAAAATCTTCCCCCTTTATAATCGCACAGGAACACATCAGCATCTCGATAAAAACTTGGATTTAGTTCTTCCACATTTTTATAGCCAAAAATTCGGGCTGACTCCTATTTAACTTATTTATATATTCTCTCGAAGCATCTGAATCGAAATTGCAATCAAAACAATACCAAATACTTTTCTTAACGTTGAAGAAACCGCTGGAGAAATTTTGCGTGACATCCAATCTGACGACCGCAGAACTAAATAAACAATGAACAGATTGATAACAATACCCGCCAAAATGCTGTAATTGTCATAATCAGACTTCAAAGAAATAATCGTCGTCAACGTACCCGCGCCCGCCAACAATGGAAACGCAATAGGAACGATGCTCCCCGTGCCGCCATCATCGTGGTGGTCTCTAAAAAAGCGGATACCAAGCGTCATTTCCAAGCCGATAAAGAAAATAATCAACGAACCTGCCAAAGCAAATGATGTAACTTCGATACCCAACGCACCTAATATGGAAGCTCCGAAAAATAAAAATAGGAGCATAATTAAACCTGCTGTTGAGGTTGCCAATGACGGCTTGATAATAATGCCTTCTTTTTTCATGTTAATGATTACTGGTAATGAACCAATGATATCAATTACTGAAAAGAGGATTAAACTTACGGATAAAACTGCTGTTAAATTCATTTTATATTGATTTTAAATTTGACGCAAAATTGCATCGATTTAAACTATTTGTCAAGCTTTATACCCTCACAAAGTCATTATTTTTTATTTTTGGCTTTTTTAGTGTCAACTTTAAATTTTAAAAATCATTTTTTTATGAAAAACAAACAACTTGACCCAATTGATATCCGAATTTTAACCGAGTTGACTTCGGATGCCCGAATCCCCCTGACCCAACTTGCAAAAAACCTTAAAGTATCCAATACTTTGGTGCATCAACGCATCAAAAAGTTGAAGGAAACGGGGATTTTGAAAAAAGCAACTTTTCGCTTTGACCCTTGGCTGTTGGGTTATCAAACTTCGGCGTACATTCAAATTATGCTGGTTGATGCAAAACTTCATCGGGAAGTAGAAAAAAAACTCGCAAAGATTCCAGAAATCGTAGAATGTGTCAATATCGCAGGCCGATATGCGGTGATGGTCAAAATATTTGCACACAACAATCGACACTTGCGTGATGTCATTTATGAAAAAATACTGCCGATTGATGGTGTAGAAGGAACGAATACCACAATGTCTTTTGAGACGGCATTTATGAGGAACGTTCCAATAGTTTTAGAAGATTAAGGTGGTTTATAGCATGTTTCTTACTGCCATAGAAGCTGGATTTGGTTCTAAGTAACGCGAGAAAATCGTAAGATCTTCGAGCTTCAAGAAACACAGTGCGCGCTACCTGCGGCAGCGCGGGTAGGGTTTTGAGGGACAAAAACGGTTTTTACAAAACCATTTTTGTCCCTCAAACTCCATTTATTAAATTAAGAACAGACTTACAGTTCACTGGATTTGTCAAAGAACCAAAAGAATTAGAGATTAAACGAGCAGAGCAAGAATTGAAGAAGAAAAAGACGACTATGCCTGTAAGTGAAACGTATTCACTAAGGAATGCAAATTAGCGAGTTGCGAAAAAAGCCGTTCTTTCAAAAAAAAACGGCTTTTTATTTTCTAAAGTTTCAAACATCTCCTGGCAACAACCCGCAACTCGTACCTCGATTAGGAATTGAGTAAAAATATGCTTTATTTTGCCCACTTAAGAATGCGCAGCAATTAATTAAGTAACTTTACAAACATCTTTTTCCGCTATTTTCCTTTAAAAAATCTTAAATAACACAGGCTATTCAAGATTTTTTAAGGAAAAACTATCGAAAGAATCTTGTCTAAAAATTTTACCGCATTAATTGCCATGCGTTCCTTAGGAACAGTATAAAAATGCAATCTCTGTACAAATATGATATTACAACCCATTTCACAACAAATTCAAGAATGGAAATCCGCTGATGGATTGTCTGAACTAGAACAAGCAAAACTAACTCGTTTGGAGGCATTCCAACAAGTGACCAATCTGCAAGTTTACATTCGCGATGAGGTCGAGTACTATCGTTCTATTCAAGCATTTGTTGAGTTGCTGAAGATGATGGGGATGCTTTGTCAGCCGCATTTATCGGTGCAAAATATGGAGGGGACATTCGTAGAAGAAGACCCCGAAAAAGATTGGGCAGATGAGTGGATTTTTGAATTCGATGTGGACGGAAATAATGCGGAAATTTCTTTGCCTCCATCAAAAAATGATGATTTCTTTGAGGACTTATTGGATGAATTTAATCAAATTTTAAAGCAGTATGGCGTAAAAAGTCAATTTCGGCGACTGAACGTAATTGGTGATTTGCTGGACAAACCAACTTTAGAAATTGGATTGTTTGAGGCAGCCGTTTTAGAAAAAATGATGAGAAAAGGATAAGTTCATCGTTTTTATCCGTAAATTTGGCCTGTATTGAATTAATATGAAACTTTTCATTTAAAGAGGTGAGTGAAGCAAGTTGCTTCGTTCACCTCTTTTTACATTTTAATTTTTATGAAAAAAATCGGGCTACTCTCTGACACCCATTCTTATCTCGACCCCGCTGTTTTTGAATACTTTAAAGAATGCGACGAAATATGGCATGCAGGCGATATTGGCAGTATGGAAGTGGTTGAACAATTGGAGAATTTCAAGCCTTTTCGAGCTGTTTATGGCAACATTGATGATGCGACGATGCGACGGACTTTTCCATTAAATTTACGATTTGAGTGCGAAGGTGTTGATATTTTCATGACGCATATCGGTGGCTATCCAGGACGGTATTCCAAACGGGTACGTGAAATAATTCAGGCAAATCCACCTAAACTATACATCTGCGGACATTCTCATATTTTGAAAATTATGCCTGACAAACGATTCAAATTACTACACGTCAACCCTGGTGCCTGTGGCAATCACGGTTTTCATAAAATAAAAACAATGACCAGGTTTGTCTTGAATACAGGAAATATTGAACAAATGGAAGTCATAGAATTAGGACAGCGAGGATGAAAATCCCGTAGTGATTAAACATGAAGCCTAAGTTCAAAAAAGACCTAAAAAAAGCCGACTTCCAATAAAGGAAGCCAGCTTATTTAACCCCAAAAAACCAAATCTTTAAACGATTAAATCGCTTTTATATCTTTAAGTAATTACTTTTAAGTTGATGATACCTAGTTAAAAACTATTTTATCACTAAGTACAAGGCAAATATAGTAGGCTTTTATCGAAAAAAAAAATGTGAATAAAAAAATCTGCCCTAACTTGATATTTAAGCCTTAAAAATCCCAATAAAATAAGGCTTTTTAGTTATTCATTTTTTTCACATTTTTTTTTATTGAATTTAAATAAAAATTCAATACAGAGCTATTTTCAATAAGTTTGCTATTTTTGAGATATTAAAGTTGTTTAAAAATATTCCTTTGGTATCTATAAACTTCATTTTAATAATGCAATTTTGAATGATTCAAAAACTTTTTTTCTTCGTTTTTTTTATTACAATTTTTGGTAATTGTAAATCGCCCACTCCTGCGGAAGTGACCGTTACCCCTATCCAGTTTAGCAAAAAACCTAAAAATATCATTTTAATGATTGGTGATGGAATGGGTTTAGGACAAATTTCAGCCAGCGTTTACAATACTAAAAAGAAGCAACCCTTTGAAATTTTTCAACACATTGGTTTTCAAAAGACCTATGCTTTTAATGACTTGATAACCGATTCGGCAGCAGCAGCTACTGCAATGGCTTGTGGTAAAAAAACGTACCGCAACGCAATCGGACTTACCAAAGATACCATTCCTTGTACTTCGATACTCGAAGAAGCAGAAGCAAGAGGTTTGGCGACAGGGCTGGTTGTCACCTCGTCAATTGTACATGCGACGCCCGCCAGTTTTTACGGACATCAAAAACTGAGAAATTTCTACGAATATCTCGCGATTGATTTAGTGAATGCAGGGATTGATTTTTTAGTTGGCGGCGGTAAACAGTATTTTATCAAACGAGCGAGCGATGACCGAAATTTGTTGACAGAATTTGAGGAAAAAGGCTATCAGATAGACAATTATGCAGCTAACATATTAAAAAAATTGGATGGACAGCAGCGGAAACCTGCGCTAATTTTTACCGCAGCCAAGCGTCCAGAATCTGTTTTGGAAGGTCGAAGTTATTTACCTCCTGCAGCAAAAAAAGCACCTGATTTTTTAAAAGATTATTCTGATGAAGGCTTTTTTCTAATGATAGAAGGCTCGCAGATTGACTGGGCAGGTCATGCCAATGAAGCGGATAATGTACTTTTAGAAATGGCTGATTTTAATAAAAGTATCGAAAATGTGATTGAATTTGTCAATAAAGACAAGGAAACGCTACTAATTATCACGGCTGACCACGAAACGGGAGGACTGTCGATTAATAAAAAATCGAAGATTGGTAGATTAAAATTAAAATTCACCGCCAATGACCACACAGGGACAATGGTGCCAGTATTTGCTTATGGCCCACAAGCAGAATTGTTTCGGGGAATTTATGACAATACAGAAATTTATCACAAAATGCGGCAGGCCTTTGGCTGGGAATAGTCTTTTCTTGTCGAAATGTATATTTACATCTCGATTAAACGCAATATGAAACAACCAAAAGCCATTTTTTTCCACTCAATTTAAAATATAACTTTACAGGAGAGGATAGAAAAAAAACTACTCCCTGACGATAAAATCTAAATGCTTCAGATGCTTTTCTGAAGCATTTTTTTTGTAAAAATCACCTTAGTAACGGTGAAAAAATAACTTCCCCAACTGGACAGGACAAATTATCCTCAATTTTCACTTAAAATCAGTCAAAGTATCAACAATTATCCTTCTTTCAAGCAAAAACTAAGAAAAATTATCCTCTGTCCAGTTGAGCAACTTATTCTTTCATCGTTACTTAGTTCTACTTTAAGACTCTTAAATCTGATGCAAAAACAAAGGGAGTTTGAAGGAGAAAAATGGTTTTAAAACTATTTTTCTCCCTCAAGCCTTTCTCCCCCCACCTTCAGCGGCGGGCCAGGTGTTTTTGAGGGGCAAAATCGGGCTTAACGCCCAATTTTTTCCCTCAAATTCCCCATTGATAAAGAATGAAACAAGAGTCTTAAAATAGAACTAGGAACGCGAAATAAATAATCTTACTTTTTTAAGCGGATATTTAGTCCATATTTTTCACTTTAAAAATGCTCATTATATCAACATAAATACCACTTTTAAAGCAAAAACTAGAAACGGAAACGCGCGCTCAAAAAAATAACTTTATTTAATTTGTGGGTAGTGCTACAAATGTGCACCACCATTTATTGAAAAAGTGATTTATTACCGTGTAAACGAAGGTTCTTTTAAGTTTGAGCAGCGAGAGAATCGTAAGATTATCGAGCTTCCAAAAACACAGTGCGTGTTGCCTGCGGCAACGCGGGAGGGGTATTAAGGGACAAAAACGATTTTTGCAAAATCGTTTTTATCCCTTAAAAATCCCTTTGATAAACAAAAGCACCTAAACTGTAAAAGTGCACATTTGTGGCACTACCAATTTGTGTTCCTTATAACGTATAATTACGCTGTAAAATTAATAAGTACGTTTAAAAACGTAAAAAAACGTCACACCTTTACACCAAAACCGAAAAGCTTTGCATCTATGGGTTAAAAGAGGTCAGAAGTCAAATTACCCGCAAATTAAATCTGACGGCTGACAGCAAAACGGTCTGACCTCTGATTTTTTAAATAAAAAAATATGCGTCAACTAACAAAAACAGAAGAAGAAATCATGCAAATAATCTGGCAACTGGGTCGTTGTACGGTGAGTGATATTCGCAATTATATGGAAGAAGAATTGGCAATAAAAAAGCCACCACATTCTTCGGTTTCGACGATTGTGCGGATTTTGGAGGATAAAAAATTCCTTGACCATAAGGCGTATGGACGGACACATGAGTATTTTTCATTGGTGGAAAAAGACCGTTATAGCAAGAGTTCATTGAAGCGATTGGTGGCAGGATATTTTGAGGGGTCGGTGAGCAATTTGGTTTCTTTTTTAGTAAAAGAAAAGGATTTGTCCGCGCAAGAATTGAATGAGATGCTATCGAAATTGGAGGAGGAAGAATGACAAACGACGCACGGTCTTTGGCGCACGACACACGGGCGCATTAGACTAAATTTTCAACCTTATTTTTAATGGTTATCTGTTGCACAACCCGCAATGCGTAACTCACAACCCGTAACTCGTTATGCTACAAATCACTTGCTGTTGGGGTCTTTTTTACGCCTTGTATTGGGCCTTTTTTCGGAAGGAAACCTTCTTTCGACTGAATAGATTTTACCTTTTAGCAACACTGCTATTGGGTGTCCTAATTCCTCAATTAGATTTTGCTTTTTTTAGTGAAAACAATCCGCTAACGAATGTAAATTATTTAAAAACAGTAACGATTGGTGTGGAAAATTTAGCGGCAGCTATCGTCATAACTCCTGAAAATGTGGGCAATGCTTCTCAATGGAATTGGCAGCTTATTTTAAAAGGAATTTACAGCATTGGCGTAGTGATTTTGAGTATAAAATTCTTCTTTGGATTTTAGAAAATATTTGACTTATCTAAAAATTCCAACAAAACACAACACCTTGATTATCAATTAATTGAAAACAAAAATATTCAAATCCCCTTTTCATTTTTCCACTTACTTTTCTGGAATAAAGACATTGAAAAAACCGACCCAGATTATCAAAAAATATTACAACACGAATGCGCACACATTCGTCAATTTCACAGCATAGATGTCCTCATTTTAGAACTAATGACCATCGTTTTTTGGTGGAATCCGTTGGTTTGGTTTTATAAAAAATCGCTACGGACAGTTCACGAATATTTAGCAGATGACGCGGTGTTGCAGACGACTAAAAAGAAACAATATGGCCAGTTGTTAATACGGCAATCGCACTCCGGAATGCAGGTTGCCCTTGCAAATAATTTTATTCAATCACAATTAAAAAATCGAATTATGATGATGATGAAATCTAAATCACAATCACAGCAACTTTGGAAATATTTGCTATTTCTGCCTGTTTTGGGGCTATTGTTTATGACATTTTCTTGCGAGAATGCGACGGCGCAATCAGAAGAGAAAACGGTATTAAATACCGACGATATTTATAAGGTTGTTGAAGAAATGCCGCGATTTGCGGGAACAGATGTTTCAAACTTAACGCACGAAGAAGATAAACGAACGGCCTCTAACAAACTGATGCTGCAATACATTTACAAAAATGTTACCTATCCAGCAAATGCGCGCGAAGAAGGAATTGAAGGTATGACTGTCATAAGATTTACTGTAGATAAGTCTGGAAAATTACGAGACTTTGAAACGGTGCGGTCTGTTCACAAAGAATTGGATGCAGAAGCCATTCGAGTAGCTAAAAGTATGCCCGATTGGATTCCTGGCAAACAGCGTGGAAAAGTGGTGAATGTCCAATTTAATTTGCTAATTAAATTCAAGTTAGCAGATGACGAAGCAGAACTACCCTCCCAGCAAGTCATCAAAGGTGACAAACGCCATACGGATGTAGATGAGATGCCTTACTTCCCAGGTTGCGATGAACCAACTTTGACTAAAAAACGCAGCTGTTCGGATAAAAAAATGTTGGAACACATCTTCACCAATATTAAGTATCCAAAAGAGGCGCAAAAAGAAGATGCGGAAGGTATGGTTGTGGTCAAATTCATTGTTGAAAAAGACGGTCAGCTAACTAATCCAAAAATCTTACGCTCAGTTCATCCAAAGTGTGATGAAGAAGTCTTGCGTCTTGTTAATGAAATGCCGAATTGGATTCCTGCAGTGAAAGATGGGAAAAAAGTGGCAGTGGAATTTAAGTTGCCTGTAAAGTTTAAATTGTCAGGTAAAAAAACAGAAGAAACAACTTCAAAAATTCTTGATAATCAGTCAAAAGAGTTGGATATTCGGGAATTCAAAGCGTTTCCGAATCCAGCGAGTGATGCCTTGACGCTTCAGTTTTCGACAGAAGAAGAGACTGTTAAAGTAAAAATAATAGATGCCAATGGACAGTGCTTTTCGACTATCAATGTTATGAATTTAGATAGAACAAATAAGGAATGGAAGTCAGAAAAAATTGATATTAGTGAAATTGCCCGAGGTCTTTTGTTGATTCAAATGAGTAATAAAAAAGGGACGAAACAAGTGACGAAAAAGGTAATGGTGCAATAGTCTGATTGACATTGCGACTACTTTTGTTATTCCGACCGAAAAGTGGAGGAATCTGAATGCAACATCACGCCAGATTCCTCCGCTTCGGTCGGAATGACAAAAAAGTTAATCGAACTTCCCTCGTTCCACCGCCGCATCTCGCAGCCGTTGCAAAAATGGGGAGGCAAAAATAAAATCTTGCAGTAAATCACTTTTGCTCGTTAATACTTCGTCTTTTGCGCCTTGCCAGACTAATTTTCCAAGGTGAAGCAAGCAAATATTGTCGCCGGTCTCCATTACCGAATTCATATCATGGGTATTGATAATGGTCGTCATGTTATTTTCGACTGTGATGTCGCGAATGAGTTCGTCGATAACCATAGCGGTTTTGGGATCAAGACCAGAGTTCGGTTCATCGCAAAACAGATAATTCGGTTCTAGGACGATCGCGCGGGCAATACCGACGCGCTTTTGTTGTCCACCCGAAACTTCCGAGGGATAATCATGATTTTTACCATCCAAATCAACGCGTTCCAAGCAGTAATTCACCCGGTCAAGCTTTTCCTTTTTGGTCAAATTGGTAAACATATCCAACGGAAATCGAATGTTTTCCTCCACCGACATCGAGTCAAATAAGGCTGAACCTTGAAACAACATCCCGACTTTCATTCGAATGGCGCGAATTTGTTTTTTATTCAATTCCATCAAGTTCACATCATTGTACCAAATCAATCCAGATGTTGGCTGCATCAAGCCCACCAATATTTTTAACAAAACCGTTTTTCCCGCACCACTTCGTCCAATAATCAAATTGGTCTTACCTGCGTAAAACTCTGCGGTGATGCCTTTCAACACCTCATTTTCATCAAACGATTTAAATATGTTTTCTGCTTTAATCATATATATTAAGAAGTCAGAGGTCAGACCATTTTATTGTCAGAGGTCAGATAAAACCTTACACCATCTGACTTCTGACAATGAAATGGTCTGGCTTCTGACTTCTTTTTTTTAAGTTGTTAAAATTACGGCAATTACGTAATCTGCCAATAAAATCAGGATGTCGCTAAACACGACCGCGTTCGTACTGGCTGCACCCAATTCAATCGCACCACCTCGTACAAAATACCCTTGAAACGAAGGAACTGCTGATAAAATAAAGGCAAAAGTAATCGCTTTTACATACATCAGGATGATATTGAACGGTACAAAAAACGAGCGCAATCCACGCACATATTCTTCATTCGTCAATTTTTCGGGCAACACTGTCGCCATCCAACCGCCGAGAATCGCTACATACGCCGCCACGGTCACTAACAACGGAATTACAATCATTGCTGCAATAATACGCGGCATGATGAGGTAACTTGCGGTGTTGACGCCCATCAATTCCATTGCGTCAATGTGTTCTTTTTGGCGCATTCCACCAATTTCGGCAGCGATATTTGAACCGACTTTACCTGCCAAAACAAGGCAAGTAATCGTTGGTGCAGATTCGATAATCGCCAAGTCACGGACGATGTAGCCGATATAATAACGAGGCACGAGTCCTCCGTCCAATTGATAGGCAAATTGAATAGCCGTCACCGCTCCAATAAAAATTGCGATTAATATCACAACGATCAGCGACCCTACCCCAATATCGACCATTTGGCGCAAAATCTCCTTCCAGTACATAGAAAACTTGCCTGAGGGTCGGCTAAAAACCGAGCGCATCAGCATCACAAATCGTCCAAAATGGTAGAATACTTTAAAATCCATATACGTTGAAAATACCTTAAAAAGAGGTCAGAAGTCAAAGGTCAGAGGTCAGAAGCAGCAGTTTTATCTACTGGATTTTCAGACTTTTTCGATATTTTTTATCGCTGTCCTTTGCTAATTTCCAAATGGGCAATTATTAAATTAGTTTTCTCTTTCTAGGACGGTGGACTTCCATCCACCTGGTAATTCTTTTAAAAATGAATTCTCATTGTGGACGGAAGTCCACTGTCCTATGAAATTTGCTGGCAAAAATAGTTTAATTTTTTTAAAATGGAAATTTCCGCATTTTTAATTAGAGATTAAACGGTTGCTAACGGCATTTTAAACGTCTGAAAGCGCAAGATGTTGGTTTTTTGTAAAAAAAGAAATGAGTATCTGTCCGATTTTTCGGCTATACTCAATATGACAAAATAATTAGAAAATTATTCTTTCTTTTGCAACATGAAAATAATAATCACAGGAGCAACCAAAGGAATTGGTCGCGCAATCACGAATATTTTTGCCAAAAACGGTTTTGATTTGGCATTATGCGCTCGAACGCAGGCAGATTTAGATCAATGTAAAACTGATTTGCAAAAAGAATTTCCGACTATCGAAATTTTAACGAAAGTTGTTGATGTTAGCAAAAAAGAGGAAGTTTTGTCATTTGCTGATTTCGTTAAATCAAAATGGTCGAAAGTGGATATTTTGATGAACAACGCAGGAGTGTTTCTACCTGGCGAAATTGCGAATGAAGAAGATGGTAAGTTGGAAAGTCAAATTGAAACAAATTTGTACAGTGCCTATCATTTGACGCGCGCCATTTTGCCGATAATGCTGCCGCAAAAAGCAGGGCATGTATTTAATATGTGTTCGATTGCCAGTAAAATTGCATATCCAAACGGTGGGTCTTATAGTATTTCAAAATTTGCGCTACTTGGTTTTTCCAAGGTTTTGCGGGAAGAAATGAAGGATAAAGGCATTCGGGTGACCAGTATTTTGCCAGGCGCAACTTGGTCGGCAAGTTGGGCGGGTGTTGATTTGCCAGAGAGTCGATTGGCGAAAGCGGAAGATATTGCGAAGGTAATTTGGAGTGCTTGGGAATTGAGTGATTCTGCAGTTTTGGAGGAAGTGGTAATTAGACCGCAGTTGGGAGATTTGTAAGTAGATGAAGCTATTTCTACTTTAAGACTCTTAAATTCGATGCAAAACACAAAGGGCGTTTGAGGGAGAAAAATGGTTTTAAAACCATTTTCTTCCCTCAAACCCCCTTTGTTAAGACCAAAAAAAGCTTCATGCACACCTTACTAGAAATCTCGCTTCACTACTTTCCTAATCTCCACTTCTCCCCCATTTTCCATTTTTAAAAAGTAAATCCCTATTTCCAAATCGCTTAAATCTAACGCATCGTTTTGTTTAAAAACACCCCTTTGAATCTCCTGTCCATTTACATGAAATAAGAAATAATGCAGCTCATCTTCCTCCTGCCAAATCTCCAAAACATCCGTCACAGGATTTGGAAAAATCTGAATATTTTTTGTGAAAAAATCAATCGCCACCGTCAAACTATAAGCGTGCGCCCCATCTAAATCCACTTGCCGAAGCCGATAATAATTCAATCCTGCCGTTGGTTTTTTATCTGAAAAATAATAGTTATCTGCATCATTAGAACGCACTATCTTTCCTATTTTTTCAAAATTCTGTCCAACGATACCGCGCTCAATTTCAAAATGACTATGATTGATTTCTGCTTCCGTCATCCATTTTAATTGAATAAAATCATCCACTTGTCGCCCTGCAAAGTCAACAAATTCGACAGGTAGCACCATCTGTGATTCAAATGCGCCCATATCCACGCGGGCATTCACGAGACGAGTATTTCCAACAAAATCGGTTTCTCCTACAGCCGTTGTGAAAGTTGGGTCACCCGAATTAATCGCCGCCGAAGTCGAAGCAATATCAAAATTTTGTGCACCCGCATCCATAAAATCAGCAGTCGCAAAAATTGAATTGGTTTCTTTGCCAGAATCGGTTTGGTAGTTAGCAAAACCCGTCCACATTTGTCCTTCATATTGGGTGACAACCGCCGCTGTACCGTTAGGATGATGGTATAAATTATAATCTAGAGTCAATCCCGTCGAGCTTGCACCGCCCGGCGTATCTCGAACAATTGTCAGCAGCTTCTCCGTATTTTGTGCAGAAAAAATATTGTTTTTGATTGTGCAGTTTTCCGTGTATTCAACCAGCAATTCTGCGTTGAAAGAAGTATTGGTCGTATTATTATCATAAAACGTATTGTTCAAAACTTAGCTATTTGTCACCTTGCCCGTCGTCGGAAAATTATAACCACCAATCCCGATACCTGATTCCAAATTTTGATACGCAATGTTATCTCGCACAATCACATTGGTCGTGATGTGTCCGTTTTCTTCGCAGCCTATTTCAAAACCACGACCGTTTCCATAGCAGGTGTTTCGCTCAATGACCACATCCTGTCCACCGTCCACATAAATGCCCGCTGAAACCGCGTAGGCACTTACACAATTGTAAACCGTATTTTCCTTTACTACGCCATTCCGCGCCATATCCGTCATAGGCTCAGTGCTGACACCGTAACCTCCTGCAATGTCAATTCCGATATTGGAAATATCGTGAACGGTGTTGTTTGATATTTCAAAATTATCGACATTTCCACTCAAGGTAAGAGCTTCACTAAAACCTGTTCGGCAATCAAAAATTTCGTTATTCTGAACTAAGATATTCGAACAAGCTACCGTTGGATTTTCATTATAAACGACAAATGGATTAACGTTGGTACTTGAATTTACCGTCGCATTTGGGTCGTTAGAAAAATGGATATTAGAAATTTGATTATTGGTGATTTCAAGATTACTTGAACCATTGGTAATATAAATACCAGAGGAAAAATTGCCTGTAGAATTGGTAAAATGCAAACCGTCAACCTTCAAATAATTTTGACCGAAGATTACAAATAATTCTGTTTGATTACTGTCGTCGCTGTCGCCGTCGATGATGACTTGGTCATTATTAAAGTTGGTGAAAGTAATGTAATTGCCCGCTGTTCCGCTGACGTTGACCCAAGTTTCTTGGAAATACGTGCCTGTTTTGATGTAGACGGTTTGACCGGGCAGTAAGGTATTGGCGGCGTGTTGAAGTGTTGCCCAAGGTTGAGCTTCTGAGCCAGAATTACTGTCATTCCCAGCGGTGGTGATGTAGAAATCTTGCGCGAAGCAGTTGGAGGAGAGGAATAAAAATAAGTAAAGAATGGTCGATTTCATAGTCATTTTTGATTAGACTTATTGTCCTTTAAAAATGCTTGTATGAAATTTAGATTTTTTTGCTAGTTTTCTTTAAAAAATCATTGAATAGTCCCTCCTATTGAATGATTTTTTAAAGGAAAATGGCGGAAAAAGATATTTTCAGACGAGTATTTATTAAAGGGTAACAAGTCTATTAGTAAAATGGTGGTTTAATGGGACGCATTTTTTTAAAATGCGTCCCATTAAACCACCATTTTCAAAAATAAAAATTACAGGAAATATCAATACAGGACAAGTGACCAATCATTCCTTCACTTCAAATCGCCCAACTTTACCAAGTTTTCCATTCATTCTTATTTCAAAATAATAAACACCCGAAGCAAGCATATTTTTTACTTTAAAATCAACTATCCCATTTTCAAGAATGACCATTTCTTTAGCAAAAACGAATCGCTCTTCGACGAAATCTACTTTTTGATTGTTCCAAATCGTCATTTTAGCACGTTGAATTTCACCGATAAAATTACCGCTAAAATCCAATGCCTTTTTATTGGCAACTACCTTAAAATCAGCTACTCGTTTGCCCGTTTCCAAATCGCGCATATCCATCGAATTTTCAATAAATTCATTGCGAATAAATGCCTCGGCAATCGGCACATTTGCAGGCATTTCATAAGGTTGAATTAACTCGGTAGGTGGTATAAAATTATCGACCGAATCACGATTTTGAAAGAAGAAAAAAGCAGCAATCGCCAATAATAAAAGACCAGCAATCACTCCAATGGTTAGTTTATATCCGCCCGAAGATGGTATCGATGTTATACTACCCGGAACTGCTGTCGTTTGCAGCGTTTTGAAGAGTGTTCTTGTCGCCTCTACTTCTTTGCGTAGTGCCAAGTTCATCACCATTTGAAAAGTAAAATCAGATAATTCCCCCGCACTCAATTCATTGCGTAGGTATTGTTCTATAGTTTCCTTTGAAATATTATTCATGCCATTTTATTCTTTTAAAGCATTGATAACCAATATTTTGAGCTTATCTAAAGCTCGTTGTTTTCGTTTGCGGCAAGCAGCAGCTTCAAGCCCCAAATTAAGGGCAATACTACCTAACTCTTCTCCCTTAGCAAAGCGCACCAATAGCTCTTTATCCGTTGGATTCAGTAGCTCGAGTTGGTCGCGAAGTTCCAAAATAGCTTCTCGTTCTTGCTCCTCACGAATAGATAAATCGTCCTGGTATTCCGTCAAATTACTAGTTCGCACATCATCAGTGAAGTACAATAGTTTATCGCGCCGTACCCGATAGTAACCTTCCTTTAATTTGAATTCCGCAATCCGAAACATCAGACTGCGTAGCTCCGGCAATGACTGAAATTGACCTCCTGCAAACTGTTCGTAAAAACGAAAGAGGCTATTGGCAAATACTTCTTCGATAAATTCATCGACCGAAGCAATCGTACCCGCAGGCAAATTTCCATCAATTTTAAACAAATACGGTTTGACTTTGGCGCGGAACATGTCCATCAGCCATTGCCATTCCGGTTGCGCTTGTCCACGCAATTGCTCAAGAAAATGTAAAAATTTTATTCCGGGATCATAACTCAATTTTGTAACACTCATCAACCTTATGAATTGAAACCGCTAACTTGTGACATGCAGTTGGTATTTTATTTTAATAATAGAAAGCCGACGACTGCCAATATATTTTAATATGATAAATACCCCAACACAATTAAGTAATGGTAAAATAATAAGTAGGTGACCTTAACTTCAAAATTATAGAGACTACTGGTGTAGCCCGAAAATAACTACCTATCTAAAACAAAGGGAGTTTGATGGGTGAAAATGGTTTTGTAAAAACCGTTTTCACCCATCAATAACCTCACTCGCCTCGCCGAAGGCGAGGCTCACTATGTTTTAGGAAGCTCGAAAATCTTAGGATTTTCGAGCTTCTCAAATTAAGTAGGTAGTTATTTAAGAGTTGTTGCACTAGCGAATTGTTATTTTTAAAATTTGAGGTGGATGCCTCTCTGTGAGATTTCCAACCACAAAGATATTCAATTCTAAATGCTTCTCCCATTTTTTTTTAAATTAAGCACGCCCATTTTTTTTAAAAAAAAAGTAATTTTTAAAATGTTTCATAAAAAAAACAAGCACTAATCCCCTGTTAATCAGAAGCTTACTAAATATGCTAAATTTATTTTCAAAAAAAACCACACCTCCGTGTCACATCTAAACCACCTCAATACATAAGGGAGAGAGAAATATTAAGTAAAACTTTAAATTTACCTAAAACTCAATATAAAAATTAACAACTCAATATTTTAAGCATCTGGCAGCGGCTCTTGCCTTTCTAAAAAAACGTCGTTGCCAGATTGCTTTTTTGATACTAAAAGACCAAAGAAAGCAGATTTTTTTTAGAAAAAAATAAGTTGAATACGCTCAAAATTTAACGAGTTTGCATTGTTGGAATATTAAATTCCTCGGTCAGTTCTATGCCTACTCGTCACTAAGATTAACTGATTACAAAACATTAATTGAACTCAAAATTTTAAAAAAAATAAAGATGAAAAATACAGTTACAACTAATACGAAATTGAATGATTTGAAGAAATTGGCGCTTAAGAAAAAGGAGGCGAAGATGGTGAAAGGAGGGATTGTAATTGGTGATTGGGTAGAAATGTAGGTTGGAAAATCATTTAATTTTTCGACAAGTTTATCAAAGTAGTTGACACTGGATGAAGGTTTTGAAAATTAAATATTTTTTTTACTACTTATAAGTAATTGATATTCAATGACTTATAAGAGTTGAAAAAATATTGGCATTTCGAGAAGTTCATCGAGTGTCAACTACTCTTAGGGTTTGGATAAACTTGTCAATTTTTCCAATATCCAATCTTGGTTGGCAACCCTTTGAGATAATACTTCACTTTTCAATCGGTTAGTACTTTCTATCGTCCATTGCCTTTTAAAACGATAACGGATTAATTCTTTGGCATATTTTAAAAAATTCAAATAAGGAGCTATTCGCCCTGCGGGTAGCTTCTTATTTCGTTTTAAATATTTTCTAAACGCTTGAATCGAAAACATTAAGACTTCATGATTAGAATCATCCTCACAATACTCTTCGTAAAGAATACGAATTAAAATTGATTTAACCCTAACCTTATCTTGAACCCGTTTAAACTGATGACTTAAAATCATTAATCTTGCATTTTCAAACTCTTTCTTCTCATACAAAACGATTGTTTTAACAAAAACTAATATATCTTCCGAATATCCTTTATTTTCATTGTTTCCAATAGACGCTAAAAATGAATCAATCCATTCAAAATGACCTAATTTTGCGCCATCAATAATCATATTTTGAAAATAATTTTCTGAGTTCAACAATTCTTCATGAAAGATTCTTTTAGTAAAAGCAAATTTATATAATTCAAACCCTTCTTCTTGAAATTGAGTATTATTTGTAGATTTAACACTTGTGGAGTAATTCATTAAATACGATATTACATCAATTCTGTTCTCTTCTCCAATCAGTTTATATTTTTCAAAAAACAATGATTTTAATTTTTCATAATATTCAAACTCCTTTGTTTCCCCCAATCGAACTACGTAATAATACATTTTAAGTAACGGATTGTCTTCTTCCGACTCATTAAAAATTAATTCTTTCATTTCATCTAAAAATAATACTTTGTCATAACTTTCCTCCAAAATATTCTGTCGAGAAATAATTTCACTGCTAATTTTCAATTTCCCTAAAGCATGAAATTTATCCAAATAACTCATCATCTTTTTCAAACTTATCTTAGAAAGGCTATGCTTTATTTGCAAATCACTCGCATATCTTTTAGATTCTAAATATAATAAATCTGCATAGTAATTCATATTCCGAGCAGGTAAATAATTCAATTCTTCTTCGACTAAGTCCATTTCTTTATGATATTCCCGTAACATCTTTTTCTTGCGCAGCGCTTCTGCTTTTAACTTTCCTTTAGCAACCTTATCGGTTTGAAATTCCATTTGCGCCAAAAATTCTAATGTCAAAGCATACATTTCTGACATCAAATTTCCCATTCGTTTATCTGTTACAGATATATTTGGAAAAACAAATTTGGCAGCATGCTGCTTGGTTAAGTTACTGGATTGAAAATTAGGATGTTCGTCTTTTATATAATTATAAAGAGACGTAATTTTTTTGTTAAATTCAAAAAAAGGTGAATGAACGAACTTTCCTAATTGAGAGAATTCATCTTTATTAAGTTTTTTCAGCAATTGAAATAGCTTACTTTTTATCATTTTAGGGAAATTAAAAAAAACAGGACTTTCCTAACCAACTAACTATCAAGCAATTAAGCTTAATTTAAAATTCAAAAATAACAAATATATTAAGGAAAAGCCTTTTTTTTGTCCATTTCTTTGTTTACTTTTCAACTTACCTTTGTTATGGAATTAAATGTAATAATAATTTTATTGAGTTTTTTTTGAGTTGTTAATTTTAATAGGAGTTAAATTAAAAGGAGTTAGGTAAATTTAGAAAATAAATAATGGCATCTGATTAAAAGAATGACCTGCTGTTACTTTGCATCGCACAAGTAATCTTTTTTCAGTAGCAGGTATTGAGATTTGGTATTTTCACTCTTATATATTTACTTGCCTTTTCTATAATTTAGTTTCCTATAAAAATGTATTGAATAATAAAAAAGATAGTATTTCTATCACAGGATGTAGCAAGAATGGATTCTACGTAACGTGCAAAGAATAAGTTATAACAGATTTTGAGAATTAGTTTGGTCTTAGTTTTTGCTTTAAAAGTTCAATTTATATTGATAAAATGAGCATTTTCAAAGTGAAAAATGAGGGCAAAATATCCTGTCAAGAATCTATAGTTATTTATTTCGCGTTCCTTAGGTTAGATTTTATCTATATTTAATTTTTTGAGTTGTTATTTAGAGATTTTTTCCCAAGAAACAAAAGTAATCTTTTTTTTTAACGCACCATCCTTCTCAGTTGAAGGGGGTAACGTCGGTTAAACACAATTGTCGGTTGCTTGTGACTACGGTCACAAGTAACATTTGTGTTTAGCCGTTTTCTGTTTTTACTGCATCCACCCAAAACTATAATTCTCGATACACTCACCCTTTTCTTCCAATGAAAACTTTTTTTCTGCTATAACAAATGAAAATTTCTTTCCTCCAACAGCAAACGTTATGCTTACTAATTAAATCGTCCAATTGCTACGTAGCAGGCAGTGATTAATCGATTAAGGAAGTTTGTAATAAATAAGCTACCCAAGATGACGCAGCTATTTTTTCTTTTAAAGATGTTAAAAAAAGCGAGCACAACTGGTTATTTGAGATTTTTTTTAGCATTTTTGAAAGGGAAAAGAGCAAGTCAGATGGGTAGGTTATTTTTTATAAATTCCCTAACGGCTTTTTCATCTAAAAAATACAGCCTATGAACAAGTTTATCCTTGCTCTTTTATTCGGTCTAATTTGCCCTGCCCTTTACTCAAATACATCCTATTTTATTGACGATGAAGCATCAATTTCACAGCAAAAACTGTCTTCCAACCAAGTATTATTGTTCTATAAAATCACTGAGGACAACACCTTTTTGGAAATGACTTTACTACGAAAAACACAGCAAGAATGGTATAAAATCTCACTTCCAACTGATTTTTCCACTTCTATTTTAAGTTTTTATGAACAACTACAAGACTTTGCGTTGGTACAAAAAAGTAAGCGTACTCAATTCATTCAAACCAGCTATCAATTTTATCAAATGCTACTCCAGCCATTTGAAAAACACCTCCAAAACGGGGAACAATTGATTGTCATTGGGCAAGGTATTTTACAATATTTACCCTTTGAGGTTTTATTGTCAAGTGAAGATAATCGACCTTTTGAAACGTTAGATTTTTTGGTAAAAAATCACAGTATTTCTTACTTTTTTCAACCAGCTAATTTTATACAAGCTGCGGCTAATTCACCTTCGATTTTTAAAACAAAAATGCTTGGTTTTGCCCCTATTTTTAGCAATTCAAATGATTTGAACGACGACTTTTCTGCTCACAATAGTCGCAATTCGAATCCATCGCCATCCAATTTTTTTGACAATATTCCACCACTCCCCTATTCTGAACAAGAAGTCAAAAACATTCCCAAAATCTTACCGATAGCTTCTGATTTACTTCTAAACCAAGCAGCACAAAAATCTACTTTACAGCAAAAATTGCAACAAAACTTCCAATACATTCATTTGGCAACGCACAGCTTTGCTGATTTTGATGACAAAAATAATACAGGTATTCTCTGCGCAGGTGGCCCAAATGAATGCGACCCAACCTATGAAATTTTATACACTAAAGACATTGAGAAATTAAGAATTAATACGGATTTGGTCGTCTTAAGTAGCTGCCAAAGTGGTGTGGGACAATTAGATTCGGAAGGTGTCCACGGCATTCATCGTAGTTTTTACAAGGCCGGCGCACAGAATGTGGTTTTTTCACTATGGAAAGTCAATGACCGCATTTGCCAACGATTTATGTCTGTTTTTTACAGTGAAATCGCTAATGGAAAACCGTATTCGACTGCTTTGCGTATTGCTAAATTAGATTTACTCAACGACCCAAATACGGCTTCCCCAAATGTATGGGCAGCATTTTTGATGATTGGGAAATGACGATTGACGGTTGACGAAAAAAAGAAGCGAAGAAGTCTATGAAAAATAGTGCTTATTTTTCTGGTCTACTGTCTACCGTCTACCCTGCGCCGTTAACCGTCAACGTTGTCAACCGCTTGACTAATTTCGTATTTTTTTATTTTTAATTGATAAAACTTTAAATAAATGGTAGTGGTCAGTTACTTTTGCATTGAAGTTGTTTAAAAATGTTTGCGGAAGCGATAAATAACTTCATTCTATTTCTTACCAAATTTAATACATTCCCAATCCAACTTTCAAAAGACTTTATAAACATAATGTCTTCGACAAATAATGAATGATGCATTATAAATTATGAACAAATAAAAACAAGCCTATAATATTTGTTTATTAACCAATTCAGTACATTTAGGTAGACAATTTAACATTTATCACTCATCATTTATAATTCATCATTTGGCGATGACTTATTATAAATATTAGCTAATTAATTAATTCATTACCTCGATTAACTATACCAAATTCTATTAAAATGAGACTTAGACAATTACTTTTCACTGCATTGTTACTTTGCTTGTCCACTTTCGCAATTGGACAAAATGAAATCAGTTATTTATCAGGTAGCTTAGAAGCACGTGCTAATTTTTTCCAACGAGATTCCTTAATTGGAGCGACCAATACGCCTGGTTATGACCGCCAATTGTTCGGTGCAGAATCTTGGTTGACCCTCCATTACAACCGTTGGGGATTTGATATTGGGGTCAGATTTGACCTCTTTAATAATTCCAACTTACTGAACCCAACAGGGTCATACAATGCACAAGGACTTGGGCGTTGGTATGTTAAAAAGAAGTTTGAAAAATTGGGCATCTACGCCGGTTATATCTACGACCAAATTGGTAGTGGAATTATTTTTAGAGCCTACGAAGCCCGTGGTTTGAGTATTGACAATGCTTTGTATGGCTTACAATTGAGCTATGACCTTACTCCAGATTGGAATGTGCGCGCCTTTACTGGTCGGCAGAAGCAGCAATTGACCGACCCTTATGAATCCGTGATTCGTGGAGGAGCGATTGAAGGATTTTTCCAGTTGGGTGATAGCTCGGTGGTTTCCTTTTTGCCTGGTGCCGGTGTAATTGCACGAACGTTGGATGACAATTCGATGAGTTCTTTAGTTGCCAATATCAACGGTCGTCCAGCAGAGGAAGCCTTTGTACCACACTGGAATACTTACGCTTTTTCCTTGTACAATACCTTGCAAGTTGGGCGTTTTACTTGGTATGTCGAAGGTGCTTACAAAACAGCAGATGCTTTGAAAGATATTCGGGGTAGCTTTTACCAAGATGAAGGTACCGTCATTTATTCCAGTATTGGTTATGCTCAAAAAGGATTGGGGATTACTTTAGAAGGAAAGCGTACCGAGAATTTTGAATTCCGAACGCGTCCGCAAGAAGAGTTGAATTTGGGTTTGGTTAACTTCTTACCGCCAATGACGCGTATCAATACTTATCGTTTGACGGCTCGTTACAATGCAGCGACTCAGTTTATTGGGGAACAAGCATTTCAAGTGGACATTCGATATTCGCCGAAGCGCAAAATTAGCTATAATGCTAACTTTTCTAATATCACTGATTTGGATGGAGAACTATTGTACCGCGAAGCGTTCACAGAGTTTTATATGAAAAAGAAGAAATGGAAATTGACTGCTGGCGTGCAGTACCAAAATTACAACCAACAGGTCTACGAATTTAAAGAAGAAGGTACGCCGAATGTAGAAGCGATTACCCCTTACGCAGACTTTTTGTACCGAATCAGTAAGAAAAAATCTATTCGTTTTGAAGCACAATACATGAATGTAGGAGAAGACAAAGGCGAGTTGCATGATTATGGTAACTGGCTATTCGGTCTAGTAGAATTTGGCGTAGCGCCAAACTGGACATTTACCGTATCAGATATGTACAATATCAATCCTGGTAAAAATACACCGACTAATGAAGAGGGTAAGAAAGAATCCATTCACTTTCCAAGAGTTGATGTATTTTATACAACTGGACCAAGCCGTTTTTCTTTAAGCTATATCAAGCAAGTAGAAGGGGTTGTTTGTACTGGAGGAATTTGCCGTTTAGAACCTGCGTTTAGTGGGGTTCGAATGACGGTGAATACGAATTTTTAAATTGAAATTATAAAAAACAAGGTTTTAAATAATTTCATTTGTTTGAAATAGCAGAGGGAATTTAAGTAACGATAAAATAATAAGTCCAACATTTAGACAGTGGATAATTTTTCTCAATTTTTACTTGAAAGAAGGATAATTGTTGATACTTTGACTGATTTCAAGTGAAAAATAAGGGAAATTTGCCCGGTCTAAATGGCGGAGTTATTTTTTTATCGTTACTAAGGGCAATGTCTTCGCCAAATGAGCAATTAAGAATGAACAATTACTGCAAACAATATTTTGTATTCATCAGATTTCCAAATGTTTACAAGTGATAATTTCCATTAATTAATTGCTGTTAATTTTTAATTCTTCCTTTGGCGATGATATTGTAAGGGATAAAATGGTTTTAAAACCATTTTATCCCTTAAGTCCACCTTCCGCGCTGCCTGCGGCAGCGCGTGATTTATTTTTGAGGGGTAAAATCTGGTTTACAAGCAGA
Organism: Saprospiraceae bacterium; assembly: GCA_047629355.1. GTDB lineage: Bacteria > Bacteroidota > Bacteroidia > Chitinophagales > Saprospiraceae > CAYUNA01. Next base: position 30,970 of record JBLHWU010000011.1, read on the forward strand.
TTTTACCCCTCAAACTCCCTTTATCCTTCAATTCAAATGAAATCATTTAGGATTTAAAAAAATTACTCATGAAAAAAATATTATTTATTCTTTTTACTCCGGTTTTTCTACTTTTTGCTTGTGATGAAATCGCGCCAGTTATCAGTCCGCAAGTACCTGTTGGTTCGGACGTTTGTGAATTGGAAGTAGATGTAGCAAATCAGGAACGAAATGTCATCATAGAAGAATTTACAGGTGTTCGTTGTATCAATTGTCCTTCTGGCGCAGAAGAAATTGAAAATATTATAGCTGAAATTGGAGACAGAGTAAAGCCAGTTGCACTTCATGCTGGAGAGTTTTCGCCACCCTACCCTGAAAGTTTGTACGACTTCCGAACAACCGATGGTACAGGTTTATTTAACTTTATTGGTCCTGCTTTTGCTTATCCTGCTTCTGCAGTTAACCGAGTTGCCCACAATCCTTCTAATAATATCATTCCAGTCATTGGTAAAGATAATTGGCAACCACTAGTCATTTCTGAGCTGGCAAAACCATTGACTATCAAACTTGGAATTGCGCATATCTATAAAGCTGATAGCATGAAATTAGATATTTGTGCTAAAGTTTTTCCTCAAATAGACATCACCGATGAGGACGTTCGAGTGACTGTGATGATTACGGAAAACGATATTATAGATTATCAATCAACAGAACAAGGCAAAAAATCTGATTACAAGCATAAGCATGTCATGCGGGAGATTGTTTCGGCAGCAGAAGGTAACTTGATAACAGAAGCGATGACCGCTGGAGCTGAAATATCATTAGCTTTTACGACAACGATTCCAGCAGACTGGAATGTTGACAATTGCGAAATCGTGGTAATGGTACACAAAGGAGGAGATGCCAAAGACGTCTTTCAAGTAGAAACAGCCCACCTTGTAGAATAACAATATACAATTAGCAATGAACAATGTGCAATGAACAATGTTAGAAACTGTTAATTGCACATTGTTCATTGTTCACTGCTAATTGAAAAAACTCATGCGTCAGCAAATCCTTTATTTTCTTTGGTTATTTCTCTTTTCACCCTTTATGCCTCTGCTCTATTGGCAAAGTAAAAAAGTGAAAAAGAACCTAATTCGGCTACCCGAAGCTGATATTTTAGTGGGAAAAGAAGGCAGTCAAAAAGAATCTTTATCTATTTTAGTTTTTGGCGAATCCTCCTTTGCAGGCGTTGGCGTGGCTGCTAATTTGGAAGGTATCGCCGGCAATTTAGCACAGCAACTATATCAAAAAACCAAGCAATCTATTTACTGGCAAGTCATCGCTAAAAGTGGCTACAATGCCCAGCGAGCAGCCAAAGAATTGACCCTAGAAATTCCTACTGACCTACAGTTCGATGCTATTTTTGTAGGGCTTGGTGCCAATGAAGCGTTTGAAATCAATGCACCACTTACCTTCCGTAAAAACCTCCAATTGTGCATTCAAGAAATTAGAAAACGTCAACCGACTTGTCCCATCTTTTTATCAGATTTACCTCCAGCTGGTCAATTTCCTGCTTTACCTTTTTTCTTAAAAAAACTAATGCACGGCTTGATAGAATTGCATGCGGATGTAATTCAAGATTTCCCAAAAATGTTTCCCAATCTTCACTACGATAACGGTCGTATCCGACTAAAAGAATGGCGACAAAAAGCTAGCGAGTACAAACCTATTGAAGCTTTTTTTTGCGAAGATGGTGTTCATCCTTCTAAACTCACTTATCAAATATGGGGAGAAGAATTGGCAAAAATGGCAACAAAAAAATGGCTAAACGTAAAGAAAATGGGAAAGAACAATCCTTATACATTTTAAAGTTACCTGCTTACAATTTGAACTCTAAGGAACGCAACACAATTAATTTGGTAAGATTAGACAAGATTTTACCAGCTCAATTACCCTGCATCACTTAACTTTCTGGTAATAAATAATTTACACATTTAAAAAATCATCTTTAATTCACCCTAATATCGAAAATAAAATTCTCCAAATATTCTCTATCTTTAGCCTTGATATTTCCTTTTTATACATAAAGTTTAATACACTGTAACCTAAATTTCACTTTAATTTGAGAAGCGAACAAGTCGTAGGATTCTCGAGCTCAAAAAAAACAATGCGCGCTGCCGTAGGTAGCGCGGGTGGATTATTGAGGTGCAACAACGGTTTTTATAAAACCGTTGTTGCACCTCAAACTCCCTTTGAAACAAGTATATTTTACAGTGTAGTCAACCCATCTTCCTTATGATTTCATTCACAGCAGAAGCCATTATGCTTGCCCTCCATTCCTCCATTCGCCTCAGCGCACAATTGCGAAAAGTATACGCCAACACGCTGAAAACTAGAGCACTGGTTTTGCCGCTACCAAAATTCAATGACAGTATAAGATTGACCACCGCCGAAAATTTCTTCAATACGGAAGGCGCAAAATTTTGCAAAATGGTCAAGCATCTCGAACAATTGCACGATTTGGTCGGACGCGAGTCCGAAGAGGAATTGTCTGACGAAATCAAGGACGATTATTTGACGTATTACAACGCTTACTGGCAAGTTTTAAACGGTAAATTGGAAGGTATTTCTGCCGATGATTTAAGCCATCTATTCACCATTCGCCAGTGGGAAACGGGTAAGGAGCCAATTACCTCTCCCCTGCAAGTAGTCGCGGGAACGTTGATTGAAATCGGCATTGATTTTCTGAATCAAATCCCTGGCGCGGTGCATCCCAATTCAGTCGTTGGTAAGTTTTTAAAATCCTTTTTATCGGGCATTGACCAAGTAGATTTTGCGGAAGCTGGTGCCTTGAAAACCACGCTGATTAAAGAGATTGTACCGCAACTATTTATCGCTTCCGCAGAAACCATCAACAAGTTAAGCGATGAAATAACCGACGACCCAAAGCTACAAAGTTTCGTTCAAAACATCAGCTTCGGCTTGACTACCGACATGCAGCAGCGCATCGAAAATCTACCAACCGACGGCGACCAACAAGAGGTCATTCGCTGGGGACAACTGATTTTCCGAAGCATGGTGCGCAACTCTACCCAGTATATTTTCACCCAACCCAACGAGGTACTCGGCACAGGCATCAAGGAAACGGAGTTGGTGAAAGCGGTTGGTGATGCGCTGATGAGTGTGATGCTGGACAAAGACCCGAATTCACCAATTCATTTCAAGGAAGTTTTCACGATGGACTCTTTGGATAAAGTGGTAAAATCGGCATTGATTGTCGTCGCAGAATATCCGAGTTTGTTGACGAATCAAAATGGTTTGAAGGAAATAATTTCGGGTGTCGCTGCTTCTTTGGCACAATCCGGCATCAATCGACCCGCACTTTTACCCGAATTGGTGCAGTTGGTGATGTTGCAAACTGCGGGCAATTTAGATAGGCTTTTTAATACAAAAGCAGGGGAAACTAAACATCTGTTGGTCGCCGCCCTCTCCCCTATTTTGACTACGCTTGCGCCGAAAGATATTCATGCTAAATGGCAACCCAATTTGACCAATACCGAAATTTTGGGCATCGTCAACAATGTTTTTGATGAAGTCGTCGCCAATCCCCAATGGTTGGAATCCAAAGTGAACGGCGATACCCTTTTGGGCGAAGTTATCCACGCAACGTATAGTGTATTAGAAAACATTCCATCAGGCAATCGACTAACAGGCAACACTTTACAAAAATTAATTCAAATAAATCTACGTACTGCCGCCGCTAATGGCAAAATTTTAAGTAAAGTAAAATGGGGCAATGGCAAACAAGAAAATACCATTTTAAACCATGCCCTCGACCTTATCTTTGCTTTTACTTTTGAAAAAACAGACTTGTTGAATAAAGTCGATTTGATGTTTGGCTTGACCGATTATGTAATGACCGTTATTTTATCCAAGCACCCCAATTCAAATGGATTATTGCTCACTCAATTTATTTTACAAGAACACGCAGGCGTTGTACAAAACAATGGTTTTGACAAAGAAACCGCTGACTTGTTAGTGAAAGCTGCTTTACGCGTTATTTCCGAGCGTCCCGACTTGGTTTCTGACCACGAAGGTCTAGGCAATATCGTTTCAGGCGTCGCAGGGGCATTTAAGGAATCAGGTTTAAAACGTCCGAATTTACTACCTGAATTGTTGCGCATTACGTTGGAAAATTCAGCGGGTAATCTCGATTTATTGATTCCTTCACAAGTCGGCGAGCCACGGCATTTGATGGTCGTCGCTTTACACGAAATTTTAAATTCCGTCTCGCAACCAGTGCCCGATGGTAAATGGAAGCCAACCTATAGCAATTCCGAATTACTGATTTTAGTCGAGACACTACTCGATGAAGTCGTCCACAATCCAGGCTGGATTACTCAAAAAATAGCGGATAAACCGTTATTGTCGGAAGTCTTGAATGCCAACTTTAGTGCATTGCAAGCATTGCCGCAAACTCAACGCTTAAATCCAACGGTTTTGCAAATGATGTTTGAATTGAGTTTGCATACTGCTGCAACCAATAGCACGGTTTTGAGCTTGATTCGTTGGGGAACAGGGCAGGAAGAAACAACGATTTTAAAGAAGGCGCTCGACCTAATTTTGGGACACGTTTTTACCGATAATTCCAGTGGCGACCGTTCCGTTTTACTGCTCGATTTAGTCGATTATGTCCTCAATATTTTGATTGCTAAATATCCAAATGAAACGGGTTTAACCTTAACAATGGTTATCCTTTCCGATGAAATCGGGCTGCTACTGACCAATGGCGGACTTGACAGAACTAAAGCCAACGAACTCGTCAATACTGCCCTCGCAACCATTACCCAGCACCCTGAATTAATTTCCGAAAATCTGGGTATTCAAGACATCGTCACAGGTGTAGCAGGCGCATTGAAAGACACCAAATTACCCTTATCTGATATGCTTCCAGAGTTTGTGCGTTTGACGCTCGAAAAAACGGGTGGCAATCTTGATTTATTGGTCGATAGTCGAAAACGGAAGCAGAAGTTTATCCTCATTTTGGCATTGCAACAAACCTTGAAAGCGATTAGCCAAAGACCTTCCTCAGGCAAGTGGAAACCGACGCTGACTGGGCCACAAATTCACGATATTACAGGTTTAATTTTTGACCAAATTTTACAAAATCCCCATTTGGTTAAAAATGATTTTGTCCTGATTTTAATGCGTGGTGTTTTTAAAGCCTTGGAACCTGTTCCCAACAACAAACCGATTCCATATATTATCTTAAAATCAATGATTGAAGATGCGTTTGCGGCAGTTAATTTCCGAAAAGACTTAGTTATTCAACTAATCAACACTGATGGAAATACGAGAAATATTGCCATCAATTATTCTCTGAACGGCTTATTTATCGCCTTGTATGATACCAACGGCGGTACAGTCGGCTCGTGGACACTCACGCAAGGCCCAATATTGGAAGCCATCGTCAACGCCTTTTTAACCCGTATTTCGACTAAAGCAGTGAATAAAACGGAGATTGATGCGGCGATTGCTCTTGTGAAAAAAGCGATGAAGGATTTGAATGAAAATAAGGAATTTGTATTGGAAGAATTGTTGGAGGCGTTAATCTAACCTACATGATGAGTTCCTGCCCACCTCGTAGGTTAAAACGAGTTCTAATTTACTATCTTTATGAAATATATCAAAACAAAGCAACCTGTGAGATGAGCAAAACTCACCGCGTAGGGCAAAACTAACTATCAATTATGAATTCAAAAAGAACAGACTTAGCATTACTCTTACTTCGCATCACTTTCGGCGGCTTAATGCTCCTCAACCACGGCTTACCCAAGCTACAAAAATTAATGGCTGGAGGCGAAATTCAATTTCCAGACCCTTTAGGCGTCGGTGCAGAAATATCCCTATCTTTAGCCATTTTTGCAGAAGTATTATGCGCATTTTTGCTTATTATCGGCGCATTTACCCGCTTGACGGTTGTGCCCTTGATTGTTACGATGTTGATTGCAATATTTGCGGTTCACGCCAGCGACCCGTTTAGCAAAATGGAAAGTGCGATTCTATTTTTAATACCATACGTGTGCTTGTTGATTACGGGTGCAGGTTGGTATTCGGTGGATAGTTTGCGGAATAGATAGGACAATCGTCACCATTATAAAGAAGATTGATTTTCAACGTTTACTAAACTCTAAGAGTTTAGTAAACGTATCAATTCATAAAAGTCAATAAATCCAATGTCCTTTCACCTTCTCCAACCCATTAATTTCAAAAGCAGGCAACGGGTACTTTCACAAAATTCAACGCTTGAAAAACACCTTTTAGAAACTTGGATTTTGTCTTAATTTTCGTAAAATCAATATCGGGGGATAGCAAGAATTGGCGATACCGTTTCCGTCGGAGGAATCTCTACACCTTGATAGGACATTTTATCTTCAAACTCACCAAACATACCATTCCCACTATATCCAACGGCAATATTTACCCAATCGGGCAATTTATCTTTTAGCAAAAAATTATTGACATTTGTACTCAGCCAGTAAGTGTGACCGTTGTAATCCAGAAATAAACTTTCCAAAGAATCGTCTCCCAAATAACCATTGGCTTGGTCGGCATAAGGCGAGCGCGTGAAGCCAAATTTGTATTGAAACAACTGCTCATCAAATAAAATTTCTTATCCAATTAATAGTGCTGCACCCGCTGTATTGGGGACCATGTCACTCCACGAAAATCCCCAACTGTCGTATAAGCCATCAAAGATTTCAATCGGTGTTTGTAACACTAAGCCCATTGTGCCGCCGTATAGCAACGATTTTTTCTTGCTCAAACCCGTCGAACGTAGCCATTTATAACACAAATAACTTTCCAGGTAAGCACCGTAGGCATGCCCCATTTTATCAATTTGCTGATACCCTTTGCTGTCATCATAGAAATGAAAGGGCACCCCTTCTTTATCCTGATACCACACAAATTGCAAATAACTCATACCTCCTACATAAAAAAACAGACTCTGCTAAAATGACGGTTCGTAGCTTTTTTTATCAACGATTGTAGTGTCAATAGCCATACTATTTTGTGCCCAACCAATAATGCTCCAACCAATAATCAATAGAAAAATCAATGCTTTTTTCATGTTCTACATTTTATCCCCAAACCGTCTGCCCCAACGCTAATTCATTCCCATCCCGAACCAATCTATGCAAAAAAGTAGTTTCATTTACTTGTTTTACTTCCGAAACGACGGTATCCTCCAATCGTCCTTCCATTCGATATTCAATTTGAAAATCCAGTAACTTTTTATTTTTCAAAACAGTATGAGGCATGGCTTCCAACATCCATTTGGTATAAAAATTATTGTTTAAATGTCCATTAAAATCAAGGTCATACCAGCCCACTTGAAAGGTTTTTTCATAGTCAGCAGTTTCAAATTTTGGCAATTTTTTAGCGGGTCGCTCCAAACAATTTTCGAGCGAAGGCATCTGGTCATTCATTGCTAAAATATATGATGGAATCCGCGTCATTCGACGTTTTTCGGTGTCCATCAATAACCAAGTTGAGGAGGAATACGCCAACAAATCACCATTTTCTGCGTACACTTTATAATCACGATAGGTGAAGAACTTTTCAAAACCTGCAGGAGACGTGTAGATATTAATTCGTTCATTCAAATCTGGCAATCTATTGATTATCAAATACTTGCGCATCAACACCCAAGTAATACTATCTTTTTCTAAATCCCAAACGGAGAGTTTTAAATTCAAAACATTTTGCATTGATGCTTCATCCATGAGCTTGATGATTGCTGGTGCGGTGCATATTTTTTGATGGTCTACTTCGTAGGTTCGAATAATAAACGGTTCGGTGTGGGAAACGGTAGAAGGTAGTGTTTTCATGATGGTAAAATTAATAAAAACTGGTAATATAGAATGGTTTTATTCGTTTCAAATCACGGTGATTCTAAAAATCACCGTGATTTAAGGCAATTCCCATTAATAAATTGGACATTTTAGAGTAGCAATTTTTTCATCTAAGGAATTTTCAAAAACCGCGTATAGCCTGGCTGCACAAGGTTTTTTTAAGGTTTCTTAGATGGAAAAAGGGCACTATAAAATGTTTAATTGATTATTGGGAATTGCCTTAGTGCTTCAGATAACCCTCGCCATCTGTCGATCACAAGCCGAATGCCCCGTGCAACCCATTGGTTGTTCTAATAATTGGAAACCCATTTTTTCATATAGCTCATTCGCTTGCGTCATCCGCGCCACTGTTTCAAGATAGCACGTTTGATAACCAATAGCTTTGGCTTTCTTTAAACATTTTTTAACCAATTTTTGTCCCAAACCAAAACCTCGTGCTTCTGGGTAGAAATACATTTTTTTCAACTCACAAGTCTTCGCATCGCCACCTTTCAACAGACCAATACCACCACAGCCGACGACTTTATCTTTTAAAATAAGCACCAAAAAGCAAGACTGTTCATTGGTGTAATTTTCCCACATTTCATCCACTTCTCTGTCCATTATCGAATAGCCTTCGCCAACTGTTCCGAACTCAGTCATGACGGTTCGGATAAGCATCGCAACGGTAGGATTATCTTTTTCTTCAATTAATCGAAAGGTAAAATCGGTGGAAGTAATTTCTTTTTTCATTAGTAAAAATATGAGTGGTAAATTTAATTTTCAAAAAAATAAAAACAGAAATTCAAGAGACTTAGTTTAAAAATTTGACTGCAAAAATCTGACTACAACTTGAAAATATTTCATAAAAAAAGCGGTCATTTTCATAGTAGAATGACCGCTTTTTTTATGTGTAGACATCAACACTTTAATTCCCTTTCCTTGAAGGGTCATCCTCTGGCACTTCATACTCCTTCGTTTTCTTCGACAAAATCCGTCGATACCGTTCAGGATGTAAACGCAAATCTTGTAAAAACAAGTCTAAATCTGTCACCGTCAATTTCAACTTATTAGCAAATGTCGGATCACTCAACAGCATCGCTACTGCACCATCAGCGGACTTCATTTTAGTCAATATATCCTCAATATTTTTGAACATTTTATCCGCATTGACCAATGTTCCTTCCAATTTTGTCAATGTCTTTTTGGCTTGACCAACAGTTGACTCCAATTCCATATTCTTCAAGTTCTCGGCAAAACCATCCGCATTGGAAATCAAACTTTTAATATCTCCTGCACTCGTTTCCAGCGTATCGGTCAAGTTTTTTAAGTTAGCTAATGTTCCGTTAATATTACCCGAAGACGTCGCCAACAATCCATCCAATCGACCCGTCAAAGACTTTACATTGGTCATCGCATCCCCAAAATCATTCAGTGCAACGCCCAATTTATTACCGCCTTGTTTCATTTCCGAACCAAGCGTTTGAAATAACTTTTTGAACTCCTCCGTCAACACATTTACGTAAGTAGACAAGTCATCGGCCCCCAACATGGAACCCAACATTCCACGGGTTGCACCTTTTAAATAATCACCGCTTTCCACACAATTTTTAGTCGCATTACAATGCTCATTATTCAATAAAATGACCGCTTTATCACCCATCACACTCGTCGTCGTAATTTGCATAACGGCATTTCGATTAATCATCAAGCCTTCATTGATATTCATTTTCACCACAATGTTATCATAGGTCGCATCTTCCGGATAAATATCAGAAACCATCCCAACGGGATAACCTTTAAACAAGACCGGCGTCGAGCGACGAATGCCGTCAATCTCTTTATATTTGGCATAAACGACCGTCGAAGAATCGAGAATATTATTACCCATCAAATACTTAAATCCCCAGATACCAATACCGATAGAGAGAATAGTGAAAAGACCAATTTTTACTTCTTTACTCATTTTTTAAGGTTTAGAGCTCAGAAGTCAGACCATTTCATTGTCAGAAGTCAGAAAATTTCAAGTTGTGAATCTTCTGACTTCTGACAGCAAAGCGGTCTGACTTCTGACTTCTTTTTTTTTTAATTCTTAATTAACCTAGTCGCCTCACTCATCTTAATCCGCGTCCTACCCTGATAAGCAACCACAAACGCATCTGTAAAACCGTTTTGCTTAAGAATTTGTTTAGCCTGATTTGCTTCTTCCAAGGAAGAAAAGTTTCGTGCCTGATATTTATACAGTCCATCTTCTTTCAAAACTTCGACCAAATATAGGGAATTTTCCCACTTGCCATTACGCACATCAATCTGCCGTGGAGATGCCGCCATCTGCACCCGAAATTGCACCGCCCCATCCCTTCTAGACACGGGTATTAAAATCTCTGGAAAAGGTTCTTCCATCACAACTTTTTCCTTTGGTTTTGTCGCTTTGCTTGGCGCAGTTGTCTTAGTAGACGTAAGAGAAGTACTTTTTGTTGAACTCCTCCTATTTTTTGATGATGAACTGGCAACATAACTCATGTCCTGCTTTTCTATTTCCTTTTTATATTCAGAAAACGCTTTTAAAATAGACGCCGCGATCTGCTGTTGCCCGTTGGCTGTTTTTAAATATTTTTCATCAGTTTGATTGGTTAAAAAACCTGTTTCGACCAACACACTCGGCATCGTTGTTTGGTGTAAAACCAAGAAGCCCGCCTGTTTGACACCCCGAGACCGCCGCTTGGCAACCTTTGACATATTTCTTTCTACTTTTTCGGCAAAAGAAATACTTTGCTCCAAAAACGCATTTTGATACATACTCAGCATAATGTGTCCTTGGTCAGAATTAGGGTCAAAATCGTAATTATTTTCGTAATTATCTTCCAAAAGAACCGATGCATTCTCCCGTTTAGCCACTTTCAAATTTTCATCTGCTTTGTGCAAACCCAATACGTACGTCTCCGTCCCCTTCGTCACTTTCGAAGCACTCATCGCATTGCAATGAACGGAAATAAACAGGTCTGCCTTCGCTTTATTCGCAATCGCTGCCCGTTTATACAATGGAATAAAAACATCAGAATAGCGAGTCATCAAAACTTCTACGCCTGGATATTTCGCCTCTATTTGCTTTTTTAATTGCTTAGAGATTTTCAAGGACAAATGCTTCTCTTGCGACCCTGCGCCCAGACAACCCGAGTCGTAGCCACCATGTCCGGGGTCAATCACGACCATTTTTATTTGGTAAGCGGCTTCCGAGAACTGTGTTTGTTTAATATATTTGCCCATCTTTGCCCCAAATTCCAGCCCTTGCTCAGCACCTTGTGCTGCGTAGTGCAACGCACAGGTTGATTCGGTACAACTAATTTGCTTGGTTGAATTGCCGTTACAAGCGAAAAGGTTAATATTTGGACAACTAAATAAAAATAGCGCAAACACCCACGTTGTAAGGTTGTAATAAGCTTTCTTCATAGATAATAATTTCTTAGTATTTGAAAACAAAGGTAAACATATTATTTTGGTTGTTGAACATGCTCGCCGTATTTGTTGTAGCGCAGCAACCAGATTCTCTTTTAAAGGAGTCGGTAAAATATGTCATTTCAACAGATTCAACGAATCTTGGGCGTCCTGATTTTGGTCAAAATTCGACTGTTGGCACACCTTCCACAGCGGTTGACACTTTTAAATTAGATGTCACCAGCATTGACATTTCAGAAGATGGCGTGGATGAACAAATTGAGTACAATTCCAAAGATTCCATGTTTTTTGACATTCAAAATAAACAAATTCTGCTTTGGGGCGAAGCCACCGTCAAGTATCAAACTATGACGATTGAGGCGGCGCATATTGTCATTGATTGGGAAAATAATACGATGTATGCGGAGGGACGTGAGGAAGGAAAAGAGGTAATTGGTAAGCCAAAATTTGCGGAAAAATCGACCAAATTTGACTCCGACCGCATGACTTATAATTTTAAAACGCAAAAAGGAATCATCCATCAAGCGATTACGAAACAAGAGGGCTTGAATGTAGTAGGACAAAAAACAAAATTCATCAGTGGCGACCCTAGAGATACCACTGAAACAGACATAATTTATAGTAGAAACGCCATTTTCACAACTTGTGACCTCGACCATCCACACTTCGGTATTCGGAGTCGAAAACAGAAGGTTGTTCCGGATAAAGTAGTTGTGATTGGCCCATCAAACGTAGAAATCGCGGGTATTCCAACGCCTTTGGTGCTGCCGTTTGGATTTTTTCCGTTGAAACAAGGGCGCAGAACGGGGCTGATTTTTCCACAAAATTATCAATACAATCTTACCGATGGTTATGGATTAGATGGTGTCGGTTGGTTTTTTCCAATTAACGATTATGTGAATTTGAAAGTAACAGGTAGCATCTATTTCCGAGGGACTTTTGGGATAAACGCTGCCAGTCAATATCGAAAAAACTACAAATACAATGGTCGTTTAAATCTTGGTTATTTTCGGCGTCGGTCGGAGATTGAAGGACAGTCCGTTTTCAATCCATCGTATAGTTTGGTTTGGTCGCACAATCAAGATACCAAGGCGCACCCTTATCAATCTTTTGGGGGTTCGGTCAATGTTCAAACCAGTAATTTTCGGTCACAAACGGAAAATGATGCGCAATCGGTGCTGCAAAGTACGCTTTCCTCCAATTTAGCCTACAGCTATAACTTTCCTGGACCTTTTAAATTATCGACCAGTTTTAGGCATTCTCAAAATACACAAACTCGAAAAATGACCATCAATTTTCCTGATGTCAATTTTCAAACAGAAACGCTTTACCCCTTTAAAAATGAAAATCGCGGTGGCAATAAAGAAAAATGGTATGAAAAAATTTCCTTCCGCTATGTTGGAGAGGCACGAAATACGTTTACGACAACGGACACTACCCTATTTTCGCAACAGACGATTGATGAGGCGCGGTACGGCGTGCGGCATAGTGTGACGCCGTCGATGAGTTTTACGGTAGCAAAATACTTCAATGTGACGCCGAGTGTGAATTATAAGGAAGTTTGGTATTTTCAATCCGTGGATAAGACGTTTGATGGAACGGATTTAGTAATTGATACGACGATTTTTATCAACCCAGAAGATTCATTTGATATTCAAACCACCTTTGATACGCTGCAATATGGTAAAGTAAATACGGATATAGTCAATGGTTTTCAACCCTTCCGTCAATTCAATGCGGGCATTTCTGTCAATACGCAATTGTTCGGGACAATGCTATTTAAAAAAGGCTTTTTACGAGGGTTAAGACACGTAGCGAAACCCAATATTTCCTTCAATTTTTCACCAGATTATACCAATCCAGATTGGGGCTATTTCAAATCGGTACAAACGGATTTGCGGGAAGATGAAGAGACGGAATATGGTATTTTTGAACAAGGAATTTATGATAAACCCAGTCGGTCGGGACGGCAAATGGCGTTGAGTTATGGTATTCAAAACATCTTTGAAGCCAAGGTTTTTTCCAAGAAGGATTCTACTTCCAAAAACATTAAATTGCTGCGAAACTTGAATGTTCGTGGGGATTATAATTTCGCGGCAGACTCTTTAAATTTCAGTCAGGTACGAATCAGTGGTCAGACTTCATTTTTCAACAATATCACAAATTTCACCTTCAACATGACCTATGACCCTTACGATGCGGACTCTACTCGCCGCAATCGAATCAACACCTTTTACTATGACAATACGGGAAAATATCTGCGTTTCGTTCAGTCTGACTTTAGATTAAGTACGCGATTGACCGTCAAAAAAATACGTGATTTTTTCAAAGGAAAAGATACGGAAGCAGACCCAACGACCGTTAGTAACCCAAATAATCAGTCGCGACTAAATGGTGACAGTGATAATACTTTTGGTGCGACGCTCAGAGACGATGGCCCGCCAAAAGACAATAGTCCTGCCGCTAAACCTTCGGAATCCTTGCTTGATTTATTTGAAAATTTCTCTATCAATCACAACTTTGCCGTCACGCGGTCTTTCATCAATGGTATCGACACAACACGTGTTTCGACGCATTCCATCGACATGCGTGGTCAGTTGGCTGTTTCTGAAAACTGGAATATCAATGTCGGAAATATCGGCTATGACTTTTTATCCAAACAAGTTACTTACCCGTCTTTGGGCTTTTCTCGCGACCTGCATTGCTGGGAAATGGGTGTGCAATGGGCACCGCAACGGGATGCTTATGCGTTTTATATTCGAGTAAAACCTGGGAAGTTGGACTTTTTGAGTATTCCTTATAATAAAGGGAATGCGGGAAGTGGATTTGGGGGTGCGGCGAATCGGTTTGGGGGGTTTTGAGTTTTTTTTTTGGAATGTCGTAGTACGTATCGCATTTTTTAAATGCTAATAGGTGGCATATAGACCTGTTGCCAGCAGGTAAAAGTTAACGACTTTGAAGGTGATTTTTATAGTTTTATTAAAAAAAACTAACGTTATATGTTAGACTTTATTTACAAACCTACAGCTCTGTAAATTGGATGTAATTTTCGCTCATTTCTAAAATGTACCCTCAGATTATGCAAACTGTTGCAAATCTCAATGACCCTGTCACGTTTTTCTCTTGCGTAGATTCGCATTCTCTCAAGCATGATTCTACATCGTTTCACCCCGCCAATAGCATGTTCCACCGTTATTCT